>JAGLXK010000593.1 GCA_023132955.1 Candidatus Heimdallarchaeota archaeon | reverse complement strand
GGAAGGGTAGATGGAGATGTAATTGTTGTTGATAATCCACCAGAAGTTCCTGAATTGGGAAACCTCTCAATAATTACATCTTTAATTCTAATACCTTTAGCAATCGTTCCAATAATAATGAAAAGAAGAAAGAAAATGAAAGTTTAAAACTTTCATTATTTCCTTTTTTTACTTTTTTTGTGATTTAAATTTCTTAATTAATGTAACTGAGATTGTTAGTATGTTAAACCACCGTTGTCTAGAACTTGAATATTATTTGCAATATCTATTGCCACAATTACAAATTCATATATTACCAATTTTTAACTGGTTCTAATATCCATCTTGCTTTTAGTTTAGGATTTGGGAACAATTTGAGAAGACTATTTAATTTGTAAACTTTATTTTTACAATACTCTGCGAAGTATTCATCAAATGTCATTTCCTTAGGTTCTGTCCCACTGTGAAGAAAATAGAATCTCTGAGTACCTAACTCAAGAAAAAGTGATGCTAGATAATTACAAAGTTCTTGTTGACGATTAGGACTTCTTGTTTTTACTATTTTTTTCTCTTCTTTTATTGATCAATTACTAATAAATTTTCCAAACTGCAAGAAAAGTTGTATTGAATGAAGGAACTAATCCATTCAATGATTCAAAGAAATAATAGCTAGTATTACCATAGGGATGAAACAGATAGGGATAAATTGTATTATCTTCAATATTCTTGATTGCCACAATATATTGAATGTGCAGAGAAACAAGAGTAACTATTGTGGAAGTCCTGGACACATTTAAATCTCTTATTTGTGATAACAAATAATCTTCATAAGATGTGTCATTATAGAGGAAACTAAAAGTTTCAAGGAAATAGTGAAAATCAAAATAAGTATTATTACGCACTAAATTTGCATCTACCCATCCATAATAAAGTGGTAATTCTGTATGATAACCCGGAATCGTAGGTAAGAATCCCACTCCTCCAATTCTTCTTGAAAGAGTAGTTGAATCAGTTAATATTATCCCTTCTATTCCCTCCCCTTTAATATAATCAATTACCAGTAGTTCATCTTTTGTTATATGATTTTGTGAAAAATCTAAAGAAAAAGGAGCTGTCAATAAACTCGCATAATTTTCTTGTCCTTCATAAGTTGTTTGAAGTAATAATACATTGCTTGTGATTAGCGTAAATATAAGCATTGAAACCCAATGCATTCTTTTGATATGAAATATAAATCTTCTCAAAATATAGAATAAAACACAAACTCCTATTATCCCTAATACAACAAAATAAGTGTATTTTACTTTAATTACGACTGAAATATAGATAATATGAATGATTATTGTTAAACTAAGAATTATTGATGAATATAAAAGGAAAGAAAATTTGTTTGAGTGACCTTTTTTTCTTAAAAATTCAACACTTTTCTTTATTCCTAGAATACATATCCAAGTATAAATAGGTGAAAAAAGAACAATAGAATATACAGGGATTTTCCAAACTAAAGCTGCAAAAATAATTGCAAATAGTAAAAAAACTCTCTTTTCGAGCTGAATTTCTTTAGAAGAAAAAAAGACAAAATATAATCCTACTGGTAAAAATACCAACATTATCCCTAAACTAGTCAAATAAATCATTCCTAAAGTAGCGATTTGAGAAAATATTCCTATATCTTTAGAAATTGGGGACCATAGTGAAATATCATAGCTTGGTATTATAATGAAACCAACAACTATCATGCTAATTGTTAATAGAAAGAAAAAAGCATTTACAATTTGATTATTAAGATATTTCTCAGCAAAGAACTTCATTTTGGTTGAAGAAAGTGCAATATAAGCACTAAAAGGTATCAGATAAAATAAATATAGCCAAGCGATCCTATAGCTTAGAATCATCAACACAAATACAAGTAGCAATTTAAGAGAAGTAAACAGTTTTTTCTTATTTTTAAATTTTAGGAGATAGTATATTAACCAAAATGATAAGGCAATTGATACTCCTCTTGGATGAAGACTGAAATTGGTATAATTAAAAAAATCTTTATTTCCTATTACTATCATTATCAGAAACAAGTTTTTGTAAATTTCTTTCTTAAATATTAAACCTGCTAATTTGTATGCCCCTAAAGTGCAAATAATAGTTAATAAGAAATCAATGATGCAAATAGAAATAGGCAAAGAGAAATTTAGAGACAATAATCCTGAAAGAAGTAATGACAATCCAATTGGATACTGTGAAAAAGGATAAAAACCAAAATATGAAAGAGGATGGATTAACCATGTCTGAGAACTAACTAAAGCGCCATTCTTAATGGCGAAAGCCATCCATATAACTTCAAAACCATCATATCCATATATATAAGGGGTTTTTGGAATTCTTATCAGAATACTAATAATTACAATAACTATAGGAAAAAAATATTTAGAATATTTTTTGAAATGTTCCCCTTTCATTTCATCCATAAACAAAAAGAAACCCTCTTCTTTAAAGTTTTATCATAAAAAATCTAATTCTCGAAAGCAGCAGGTGCAAAAATTGATTGTTTTTCAAATATAACTTTGCAGTTTAACAACTTCTATATGAGATTAAAGCAAATGAATCTAACTGTACAAGGTTCTATTGATATAATCATTTATTCTAATCCCAACATTGATATAAACTATGATGTAGTAGGAGATACAGGATTATTCAGTCCATACACTTTCCCAGTACTAAACGATTTATTATTCCCAATAGTTCTAAAGAATGAGGATTTGCTGACTGTTTTAACAGTTGGTGCAGAAGATCCAGTTGTTTCTGGAGTTACTGATTCACATGTTTCTGGAGATATTTACAAAGTTCAAGCAACTGTAACAGATAATAGA
>JAGLXK010000592.1 GCA_023132955.1 Candidatus Heimdallarchaeota archaeon | reverse complement strand
TTTTTCTTCTTGTTACTTTTGAGTATTTCAATTTTCTTTTTTTCTTTTTCAAAAAATATCTTAGAAATAAACTTGCTTTCCTTAGGTTGTTTCTCTATATTGTTTGCTGTTTCAATAATTTGTTCTATTGGAAGAAGTCCAAAACTAGCAGTATGTTTTGTAGTATAGACAGACCCTGGACAGAATTCTTCTTCAGTGTTTTTCTTACATTCATTACAAAATACTAATTGACATCTATCACAAACTTCCCACCCTTCTAGTGCAGCATCTCTTAGAGTTTTCATCTGATTACAGAAAGTACAACGAATATAGCAATAGATTGCTTCTTGTTCATTCAAATCCTTCTGAACTCCTCTACAATTTTTTTTCTCTCCTCATCACCAAACTCTATGTAGGTCCGATAATTATATTCCCATTCGTTCTGTTGCTTCTTGAAATATCCGAGTCTTGTTAATTTCCTCAAACTATTATCAACTAGGTATTCCTTCATCCTGCCAGTGACCACCAATTTTTCTTTAATCCTCTCTGTAGTTATTGGTTTTTGTTTATCACTTTCAAGATAAGCAATTATAGTCCCCAATACTATTAATTCAGGAGATTGTAAATCAGAAGGCGCGTAATGAGAGGATCTTAAGCAGTACCACTTTTCACCATCCATGTCATAATCAATTACATTTAGTCCTAAAATTTGAACAAATGCTTTGTATTCATCAATTGTTTCACGTAAGGTTTGAACATCAAAACGTGTTGCCAATAATAAATCAAGTTCAGAACAACCAAAAACAGTCACTTTATCTTTTATCCATTTTCTAGATAAAATTGTAGTTAACTCTCTAAATAGTTCTCCTTTTTCTTCATCTGAAATAGAAGAAGGTAAGAAATTATTTTCTTCAGCAATCTCATTTGAATCAATGGATTGATCCAGATGGTTTTCTTCCATTATTAGTCACACTCTACTTTGGAGTTCTTAGGTGAGAGGAGAACTGAACTTGAGACACCATCAGATTCCTCATCCTTTATTTCAGTTTGAAAAATCAGTACATCATTCTCTAAAATGACATGAATCTTTTTCTCACTTATCATTTTAGATAAAATCTCTGCTTCTAAAGATGTCAAAAGTTCGTTAATCTTCACCTTTTTGATTTTTTTACCTATCAGTTTGTCTTTAATTATATTTTCAATATTCAAAATTTCACCTTTATCTATAAAATTAGTTGTTAATTTCTTAAAGAAATTCTGGTATTTTTTCACAAAAAATTCAATATTTTCAATTGATTCCAATTCAATGATTTCTTCTGTTAGAGCATTTAATGGTTCTTCATAAGATGTTTGAGTTGTTCCTGAGAAATAAGTTATTGGAACACATAAACTTCTTACTTTGTCTGCAAAGGTTTTCAACCTTTCTTGAGGATAAAGCAGCTGTTCTAGAAAATCATTTTCTCTCAAATCATTCATTTTGATAAAATCTTCATAAAGAGCAGAATCCAGAAGATTTTCTTTTTTGTTCTGTAAATATAGATAAGCATCAGAAACTTTAGACCGATCTTCCTCTGATTCTAGAAGTCTCACAATTTCTTTCTTTCTTATCGATCTACCATATTTCCTCTTGAGCTCAAAAACTAGTTGAAATATGTTCTCAACCCATTCTCTATTTTCTTCAATGTAGACTGAAATTGTATCAGAACTTTCATCTAGAATATCTTGATCAGTCATTTTTTCACCTCAGGAGTTTTTACTTTACTCTCAATCAATACTTTGTGAGTAAACTCTTCAGAGAGTTCTACATCATCAAGAGAGGGAGTTATAAGAATAAATTGAGGAGTAATTATCCTATTCTCCTTCGAGATTTTATAAGTTGCTAAAGCCATGGAAAAAGCAAGTGCTTTGTTTCGCTTATCAAGTTTTTGAGTAAATTCATCTATTGCATGAATTGGTGAGTGATTTATCATGTGAAGAGCTAAAATGATTGCTTGAGCTAATAGTGTTTTTTCTCCCCCCGAAAGCTGTCTATATTTTCTATTATCTCCCTTTGTTTCAGCTTCAATATGTAATCCTGCATACTTCTCATCATAATAATTTCGAATTTGGATCGATACATTTACAAAAACATCTTGAAGAAGTAAATTCAGCATCTTGTTCAGATGGTCTACAATATTATGTAGACCCCCTTCCCATTCATCAATTCTTTTTTCTAAATCTTTTTTAAGATTATTTAGATGAATTTCAGCATTTTTTACTTCATCTTGCAAAATGCTTACTTGTTGTTCTTGTTTTTCGATGCTATCTTGTGATACTTCTGGTGTAATTTCTAATAATTCTAATTGTCCTTTAACTTTATTATATTC
>JAGLXK010000591.1 GCA_023132955.1 Candidatus Heimdallarchaeota archaeon | reverse complement strand
ATAAATTCGTAAGATCCTTGAATAATTTCAGCTGCTGTAGATCCTTGGGAAAGCAGATTGATTACTTCTGTCTGAGCAAATACTGCACAAGTCTTTGAGAGAGATTCAAACCGTCTTGTTTTCTTAGCTACATTCGACATCTCTTCTATGGGTATCTCCAGAACTTTTGAGATTAGTTCCAAAAAACGACCTGTTCCAGCTGCACACTTGTCATTCAGTTTGAAATCTTGCACTTTTCCTCCTTTTATCTTGATGGCTTTATTATCTTGACCACCCACATCTATCAAAGTTCTAACTCCTGGGAATAGATATTCGGCGCCTAGAGTCATAGCTTTAATTTCAGTGATTTGACACTTAGCAAATCGTGATCTTTCTCTTCCATAACCTGAAGAAACAATGTTAGTTATTTGATTTCTTTCAAGATTAGCTTTTTCTAATACAGTGTTAAAAACTTGTTTTTCTGCTTCTACCATATTTGCTCCAGTTGGAATAATTTCATAGCTAAGTATTTTCTTCTCATCATTTAACACAGTAGCTTTGGTAGTAGTTGAACCAATATCTAACCCAATTACAAACATATGAGTCTGCTACTATAGTGGCCTTTAAAAACTTTTCAAAATCCGTTTCTATTCTCGTTGTTCAATTAATTCCAAAAGTGCTTCTAATCTCATTTTTACTTGTTCCTCTCCAACATTCTTGATATTACAGCTATCTGAATCAATCAGAACAACAGGATAATCTTCTTTCAAGTTTTCAATAATATAACCAGCTGCAGAATTTAATTGGTGGCATCCCCACGAAGTCATGTAAACAATACCATCGTACCGATGTTTGTTCAAACGTTTTTTTATTACTTCTAGTCTTTTCTCAATTGGTACATTTGAATATGCTGATAGATATTTTTCTGCCACTTCCTCAATAGGATCATTTCTTTTCAAAGGAGGTGGGACAGTACTTTCCATAAATTCTTGATAACCAATAAACGCATTATTTTCTGCCAAGAAATACTGAA
>JAGLXK010000590.1 GCA_023132955.1 Candidatus Heimdallarchaeota archaeon | reverse complement strand
CTATTTTTTATCTTTAACTTCTTTCATGGACTTAATCTCTTTTAAGAATCTTTTTTCTGTTCTTAGAATTTCTTCTATAAATAGTGATTTATTGGACTTCTCAAGAATTTCTAATAAAGCTATCTTTGGAGATTCATAAGATTTGGGGGCCCCTAAAATTGTTCTAATTCTGGATTCAGTTTGCCCTTCCCAATCGCCTATATTATACTGTAATGTTAGAAGTAGATTCCCAAACTCTTCTATTCCTGTGCTAGCAAAATATTCAGAAGCTTGAACAACTATTTCATTATAGTCACTCTCAATTTTAGACATGAATTGCCACAGTAAATCGACCAAAAAAGTAATTCCTCTAAGATAGTAGAAATTTCCTTCAGTAACAATCCCCTGCAGTAGAACAATGTAGTTATTTACTTCCTGATAAACAAACAAATCTGCAAGATTTTCCGCGTTTATCTCAATCACAAGACGAATAAGATTGAATAGAATTCCTATCGAAATAATATTTTTCTTTTCCAAAGTTTGCTGAAGAATACTTGTAAGGTCAGAATATGCTTTAACATACTCTCCTGCTTTTATATCCCTAAGAGCTTCAAGATAACATAACCAGTATTTGAAATCTTCATAACCCTCTTTGGTTAATTCTTGAATCTGAGACATTATTTCAGTTGCAAGCTCTTCATTATCTTCAAGAATATACATTAGTGTTTTTTCAACCAAAATTTGTCCCAATAGAGTTTTAAGTTTATTTTCTCTTAAATATCTCTCTACAAATTTGTAGCTCTCTTTAGCAATATCAGTTTTATTTGCATACTGACTAATTCTAGCTTTGTTAAGCTGGAGAACAACGTTATCAAGCATATCGTTGTTTTCACTTATGAGACCTTGTACCTTCGTATATCTTGCTAAACTCTCTCTGAAATCTCCTTTCAGAGCTAAAATATCTGCTATTTTTCGTAAACATCCTACTCGTTTATTACGATCAAACACATCAGAATAATGACTATAGGAGGATCTGAGCTTAACTAAAGCTTCATCGAATTTACCATCATTTATATCAAATGAAGCTTGAAGTTCTTTAATTTCTGCAATCTTCATACTATCTGAAATTCTTAAAAAGAAGTTTTTCGCATTATTTAAATGGATTGCTGCTTTTCGAGAATTACCTAGCTTTGTATAACCCTCAGCTATTAAGATATCACAGTTAGCACTACTATCCTCATCACCAACTTCCAAATATAGGATTTGGCAAGCAAGAAGAGTAAAGATATTTCTATCTATTTCATTATTTCGAGTAATATTAATTTGAGATCTTAGCCGTAAAGCATCTGTTTTTCCTTTTTGATGTTGTATCTCCTCTGATAATGTTTCAATTTGATTTGCTCGTTTTAATGCAGAATCAAACTTTCCCTGCCTATAATCACTGGTAGCAATTTGCACCAATGCTTGAGCAAATTGCCTTTTGTTCCCTATATTTACGACTTGATTGTAAGCTTTATCAAAAATCTCTTGAGCCTTATCCTTTTCATTGGTAATTGCATAGCTTTCAGCAATAGCTAAAAGAGTTATGAATGATTTATTGTAATCATGATATTGGTTAGCAAGTGAATAAGCAACATTAAGGCTATCTCTTGCCATCTTATGATGACCTAATTTAATCATTATCTGCCCTCTAACAAAATGTCCTTTTGCTAGATAATATTGAGAAATTCCCTGCAATTTATCATTTGTTTGTGCAGATAATATATTCCCCACTTTTAGTTCTCCTTTGAGAAAATGAACATGAGCTAAACCAATATCAACAGCTCCTATTAGAGGAACATTAGATATGTTTTCTGCTAAAACTCTTGCTTGAACATATATCTTATTTGAGGCAATATAATCAGAGGAATCAAGTTGTTGTTCCCCAAGTATTAATAGTCCAATTAACTGCCAAAATTGATCTCCTGCATTTTTTCTTTTGTGAATAAACTCTTCAATTTTCTTTATACCTGCTATATTACTTGCAGATTGAAGATCAATCAATCCTTCTGTGAAATCCTTAACATCTTGAATTTGTTGATGTATTCTTCTCGTATTTCGAGGATCAAAAATATCCTCTAAGATGGTTTTGTAGCTGTCAATATTTTCTGAATCACCGATTAAATGCTTAAGATATACCAACCAAAAAATGGCTTCTATAAGAGGCATAAAGTCTGATGTTTCCTTTTCTATTATTTGCTGTAAAGTAGAGATAGCTTCATCAACCTCACCAATTTCGAAAAGAGCAACACTCCCCCATACTTTTGTACCTATAATATCATCTGTAATCGCTTTGATTGCTAGATCATATTGCCCTGTTATTACGCCTATTTTGCTTGCTAGATACCTTAATTCCTCATCTTTCTCATAGACAGGATCATCAATAACGTTCCATAAAATTCTCCCCATTTGTTTAGAGGCTTCGGACGTAAATTGACCTTGAAGTGCTTTAATGATAAAATCTGCTAAATCTGGGCTGATGCGGTTTCTGTGAGCTACTATTTCAGGAGGTAAAGAATCTGTCATTGATAATCATCTGCGAGTAGTAATAAAAAAACAACGGAGATTAAGATAAAAAAGTTTGTGTAACTGTTACTCTGTTCTTAAAGTTTCAAGATTCACATTAATTACTTCTTTAACTCCAGGAACCCTTTCCTTTAGTACTTTTTCTACATAACCAGTTAAAGTCATTTGACTATAAGGACACCCTCTACATGCACCTTGTAATTCTACTTTTACAGTACCATCTTCTTCTACCTCTACAAGTTCAATGTCTCCACCATCTTGTTGTAGTGCTACACGGATTTCGTTTAATGTTGCTTGAACTTTATCTTTCATTATAATCACAATAATTTATGGTTGAGTGTATTTCAGTTCTGCATTTATAAGTGTGATTTTTTGTACACTAATTTTTTGGTTTAGATAATCTTATGCTTGAAGAATTATAGGGATTGCATTTGCTAATTTAGATTTTCTCTTCTCTTTCTATTTTTTGAAAAATATCACTTGTGAAAGGTATTAAAGCAATAATCAGATCTCTTGTAAAAACGTCCTTTCTGAATATTCTATTCCCTGTAAATACAGCTGTGCTACCGCCCCTTTGTTTAACATTTTCCTCATTTGTTATTCTATCCATTATATCACCTAGTTCCAAAGTTCTGCTATTTACTAGTTCGTCATAAATTGACTTTGGAATAGGCATTCTCCCTCCCCCTGCAATTGAATCTTTACCTGAGTTATTGCCTACACATACATACCAAGTTAGAAAAGTACCATAATCATCACAATCCATACCCCCTTCCATACTAACAAAAAATTCTGCAGTTTCTTCTTTTCTAGCAACCTGAACCCGTTTTACAGCTGAGTTAAGTGTTTCCTTGGAAGACATCGGTTGTCTTAGAATTTCCTTATGATTGCTCATTTTGAGAGGAAAATATATTATATTTTCAAAAAATGAACTAAAAGCTTCTTTTACTGCTTCAATTTTAACTGGATTGGTAGAACAAATTACAACTTTCATCTATTTTCAGTCTCTAAATAATGATATCTTTTTTAAGCATGATGTACAAAGGTAGTTTAGGTGTTAAGGATGAATGAGTG
>JAGLXK010000059.1 GCA_023132955.1 Candidatus Heimdallarchaeota archaeon | reverse complement strand
CATAGCTCCCTATTGCTCCAACCCCCACTAGAACAACAGAACTATTGTCAAGTTTTAGTTGATCCCATCCTGGAATAAGTTGTTGTCTTGAGTAGCGCTCATCTCCATCCATTTAATGAACTCCTTGAATGACTCACATAGAAAGAACTGATATAAGTTTCTTTTTACTATCACACTGAAAACAACGAGAAAATCTATAAAAAGAGCTTTTTATGAAAGAAAATTAAATTAAAAGAAGTGGTTAGATAAAACTAAAGTCCACCTTTAGTTCTAGCAATAAGATAGCATTTATCGCCATCCATCATTCCTGTTTGTTTTAGTATCTCACTGTCATCAAGTTGCTTACCATGGAAAACTATAATGACGGTGTTCGCAGGAATTTTCTTCTTTTTAGCAACTTCTCTCTTTAATTGAGCAACTGTTGAATGTGGATCAACATCTAAATCTATTTTTCCTCCACCAATTGCTGTTACTACAGTTATTCTCACTTTTGTTCACACCTAAATCTTTCTAAATTTCTATTAACATATTCATTCTTAAAGCTTACCAAATTGTTCTGCGTTTTTTGAATTTGCAAAAGTTTGAAGTTTTGGGGAATTAATAGGTTGTCTTCTTTTCCCTTTCTCCCTTTCTTTTTATTGTTATAGAGGAAGGAATCCCCTCTATCTCTCTTTCTAGCTTTTTGACACCTAATCTCGATATCTGTTTTCCCTCAAGAAAACCAATCTTAATCATATATAACACGTTTTTGAAAATTGTTTCTGCAGTTGGTTTTTTAGATAGATTCTCATAGAGATTGATCCAGTAATTATAAGCATCTGGGCCCAAAAAATATTCCATTAACGCCAATTTATCTTTTTCTTCTATACTTGCTGGAGATTCTTCTGCCTCTTTTAACTCTTCCATACGCTGTTTTCTTTGTTCAGCAATTTGCATTAATTCTTTTGCTTTTCTTTGCTTAATTTTCTCCAGTTCATCATCAGTTGTCATTGGCAATCTTCAGCACAAAGCAAGGAATCAAGTTATTAAACTTATTTTTTTATCACTTAAAGCAGTCCTAAGATTTGTTTATAGGTAAATGTTTCTTAACAGTTAGGAATCTAGATAAAACATTAAATTTTTCTGCATATTTTACTCCACACTTCATTCCATTGGATCGCCGATTAACATCTAACCAATCATCAACTTGTTGCCAATCATAAAAATCACCATAAAGTTTGGCTACTTCCTTAACTTTCTCAAAAGAGGAGGTTATATCTATGTAGATTGTTGGCAAAGGTGATACTTCCTCATGATACATGAAGATTGGAATATGAAGTGGAGGTCTATAAGGATCTAGCGGCTCTGTTATCTTTGGAATACGCGCATATGTGATTGCATCATAGAGTATTTGAGCAGTTCCTCTGTGATTCGGATGTCTTGTGTTCATTGACCATGTTACTACTGCATCTGGTTTGACCTCAGCTATCACTTTAGCCATTTTCAGTGCACTTTCTCTTGTAGCTCTCACGGATGTATCACCATATCCTAGAAAAAGAGTTTCACAACCAATTATCTTCCCAACATCTTTCCCTTGTTTTTCTCTTATTTCTTTCACTTCAGAAAAAGACATATCGTTAAAATGTGAAGCCATTTCACCACTAGCACAACTTTATCTCCCTTCTCAACATGATTAACTAAAGTACCTATGCACCCAACTTCATCATCAGGGTGTGCTACACATGCTAAAATTGTTTTTCTTCCAGTATTCATTGAGATATCTTACCTTTTGAGTTTTTAAATTTCTTCTTTTATTAATTTTAATTTTTATCACTTTGAATTAAGTCTCTTGCCAAAAAATACTTTAAATAATCAAAACAAAACATAACAGACAAGAACGCTTTGTCTTGAGGCCATCTTAATGTATGATGAACATAGAACTCAAAAAGTTGCTCGAATTATAGAAATCCCCATTCCTCTTGAGTTCTTCGATATGTTGCAGGATTTGGTTTCATACTATGGGAATAATGATAAAGCAGTTTTAGAGTCTATCAAGGCACATCATAAGGAAATGTTCGGCTCATTGGATGATTTTAGAATACAGATAGCGTCAACAGTCTCCAGAGGAGTGAAAACGGTTTCTGGGATGAATACCCCTGTTACGGATGGTAGATTAGCTAGAATCATTGAGAATGGTAAGAAATTTGAACAAAAAACCCAGAAAGAAATTGAAAAAGTGGATAAATTACTTAATAAACTTGAAAATACTACTGTTTTTAAGGAATTGAAAGAAGAAATCTCTTCAATGAAAAGTATGATTGAGAGAATACAATCTACAGGGGTAATCACACAAAAACCTAGAGGTCCCAAAGCAGATCTTTCTTCTTTGGAAATAGAAATTGATGATTCAGTAACAGGATCAATGTCTCCACCAGAAAGACCCTTGCTTGATACAGTTCTAGATAGTATGCTTTTCTTTGATGATGAAGAATTAGCTGAAGATTCTGAAGAAGAAATCAAAAAAGAAACAGAAGAAAATTAATTTATTTTTTTGATTGATTGACTAATAATTGTGCAATATTAGTGAAAGCTTCCTCTACTTGATTTCCAGTTAATGCACTTGTTCTGATGCTAAAATGGCTTTTTATTTTTGTGTGAACTGCATCATATTCTTTTTTTGAAACAGCAATTTGATTTTTTAAATCTTCTTTATTACCAATAAGAACTTTGATTACATCTTTACCACAGTTATCTACAAATTCTTTTTCCCACTTTTGAACATCTTTGAGAGTTGCAGCTCTTGTTAAATCATAAACTAATAATGCTGCCCTTGCCCCTTTATAGAATGTGTGTCGGATGAAACGAAACCTTTCTTGCCCTGCTAAATCCCAGATAGAAAGAGCAACTCTTGTTCCATCTTCTAAATCTATGTGTTTTTCAGACGGTTCCATGCCGATAGTCATAAGGTAGGAACTATCAAATCTATCGTGAACAAATCGTTGTACTAAACTTGTTTTACCAACAGCTGCGGATCCTAATAATAAGATTTTGTAGTTGTAATCTGGTTGAATTTTACTCATTTTACTCCTCTTCTAGTAGTTTAGCTATTCTTTCCAAATCCTCTATGAGACTATCTAAATAAAACTTTTCAAAACTACCCTCAGCTCTGTCAATAGTACTTAGAGAAATACAGAGATCTTCAATGGCTTCTTTGTGTTCTTTTTCTTGTTGTGTCGGTAAATAGCTCTTTATTTTTCTTAGAACTTTTTTTGCCATTCCTGAAGTGAGTTTGCGATTAATTGTACCTTCTTGATAAGCTTGTACTGTAGAGCGCATCCATAAAGCCACGTTATACAAATTGTCAATCTCATCGGGAGGGGAAATAGTGGTCATTACAGCTAAGAAAAGTTTACAAGATTAATATAATTTGTGTTGAATGGGATTAAAAGAAAATAGTAGAAAAAAAAAGAGGGGAAACCCCTCTCACACTCCCTATATTTACGGAGCCTAAGACTCCAGCATAAACTTAAGCTGTTTGACTAACTTGAGCTTTTTCTCCTACGAGAAACTCAAAGTTGTCACGTATTGCAGGATCCAAGTAATAGAATACACTACGCATATCTGATAAATTGGACATTTTCTTAAGGATTCCTTTCTCAAGCAACCTTCTAATACCGTAACGGACAGTCCTTTCGGGTTGGCTTACTGACCCAAGGATTTGCTTCTGAGTCATAGGGCCGCTTACATCTAAGACTTTAATTATGTCTTCTCCACCGCGTGGAAGTTTTCGTCTTTTCATTTTTTACACCTTTTTTGATGTTCAACCACTTGGAATGGTTGTCTTACTCTTTAGAGCTCGTCTAAGAGTCGAATTTTGTTAGCGATACTGTTTCCTAACGTTAACCCTTATAAAGTTTTGGGAGGTCCAAAACGGCTTTCTTACGGGGTTTTGGACACTTTTCTATGTATCGCCTATACGTATACAACATTATCGGTTAAAAATGTGAATTTACCCGTTTCTAATGTTCTAGCAGTAATATTAACGCATTTCCACTTATATAGTTTTCTCAAAAAAGTGCAAAAAGGTGCAAAAAAAGATAAATTTATATATCATTCTTTGGCTTTTTTGCGTTTTTCAAAAGAAAAAATGTGTGATAATCACAACTTTGTAGCAGAAAATGCTTTACTGTGTTAAATCATTTTTTTCTAATTGCTTTTATGTAATTCAGTTAAACTTAAAACCGTCTCATCTTTCTTTAGTTTGTGACTGAATTTAAAAAAAGGCATCTGCTGTTGATTTATGGTTCTGCCTATGTTATAATTGCTTTTATCTTAACTTTTCTCTTCACAGCAATTATTGGAGATTGGACATTTCGTGGTTTCATATTGAACTTCAGTATGTGGGGGATTATTTGGATTGTTTCAATGTTTGGTTATCCAATGTTCTTTTTAGATGCAGACCCCACAACTCTTTCAATTGATCCAGCTTTTTCCGTACTAGCTTATTTCGTAATTATAGCTGGTTTATTTATAACATATCAACTTCATGTAAAAACCATTGAGAATAAACTGAGTAAAGAACTATCTATAGGCAAGATACTAAATTTGTATTTTCCAATTAAGAAAAAATCAGCTACTGAAACTGGGGGTAATAAGAAATGAAGCACGATTATCGAATCTTCTCCAAAAACGTCTATGGTATAATATCTGCACTAATTTGGTTGCTTACAACCTTTATTTTTGCAATAGATATAATTCATTATTTCAAGCTTTATTCTCATATTAACAGTTACAAAGTGACAGCTCTAACTCATCATTATGACCTCAGTCCAGCAATGACAATAACTTTGATCCTGGCTATAAGTTTCGTTGTTGGGAGTTTAGTTTTCCTTGGAAATCTTGTTCTCTTATCATATATAAAACTGAAAAAATACTATACATTTGCACTTCCATTAATAACAATCATTCTGGTTCTAGCGATAATCCTACCATTGACAAATTACACACTTGATATTATGCTTGATTTTAATTTTCAAAGACCGATTACTAATTTCCATTTTTTTAGGGTTAGATTAGATTCAGGGTTTCCGAGAGTTATTCTTGAAACATTATCCAATGATATCTATCTACACTTATATCGAAATCTACCACTTGACTATGCAATTTTCTGGTTGCAAATTATATTCCCTGTGATAGCATCTGTTTTCCAATTCCTAGGAATTAAAAAAACTGAAAAGGATGAAAAGGAAAAGTAACAATTCCATTTTCCTTTTCTTTCATGTCAGATGAAAAACTTAATCTAATCATTTTTTTACAGAATCATGTGTCATTCAAAATAGGTTTTCTAGTTAATCCTATTGCAGGAATAGGTGGAAAGAAAGGCTGGAAAGGAACTGATTTAATTGAAGATGCATGGGAGTATTTTGAGGGTGGGGAGAAATATTCCTTTGAAAGAGTGAAAAAAGCACTCTCTTCATTATCGTCCTCGTTACCTCTTACTTTTTATTACTGTGATAACCCTATGGGAGCAGAAATATTGGAAGAGTATCCTTTCGAGAAAGTTTTGATTTACACTCCTTCTGAAGATAGAACTGCAGCTCAAGATACGCAAAAAGCTTGCCAAATTTTTCTAGAAAATGAAGTTGATTTGATACTCTTTGTAGGTGGTGATGGAACAGCTAGAGATGTTGCATCTGTAATTGCTGATAAAATACCTACTTTGGGAATTCCTTCCGGAGTAAAAATGTTTAGTGGATGTTTTCTCTATCATCCTCAAGACTTAGGTGAAATCATGGTTGATCTTGTTGCAGATGAGCTAGTAATAACTGCTGAAGATGTTATGGATGTGAATGAGGCATTATTTAGAGAAAATAAAGTACACGCTACTCTATTCGGTCATTTAATGGTTCCTCAGAAAACTGGGTTAATACAGGGAGGAAAGATCTCATCATCAGTAACCTCTGTAGAAACATATGAAGTAATGGCGCTCGAGCTTAAGGAAGAGCATTCAATTAATGATGGAATAGTTGTATTAGGCACAGGAAGTACTATTTATCATGTAATGAAAGCGATGAATATAGAGAAAACCTTGTTGGGTGTAGATCTCTTTGAGGATGGAAAAATAGTAAATAGAGATATTAATGAAGCATCGTTATATGAACTTACAAAAGGAAAAAATATTATTATTATATTAACACCAATCGGTGGTCAAGGCTTTCTTTTGGGACGTGGGAATCAACAAATAAGTTCTAGAGTTCTAATAAATGCTAAAAGCTTCAAATTTGTAATCCTCTCTTCAGAACAAAAACTAGACACTATAGACCAACTGGAGTTAGATCTTGATTCTCCAATAGATGTCCCTGATATAAAAAATGGCTATGTAAAAGTTCTAACAGCATATCATCAATATAAATTGACAAAAATTAATGTTCAAAACACCGACTAAACTTCCTCGTAAAATCGCATTTTCAGTGCATGAATATCATCATCATAGTCTCGTTTTATTAAGTCTGTCGAGCGATGAAACTCTGTTACTTGTATAGTCTTTCTAACTTCTGGGATCTTATCTACAACCTCTCTTTTGTATCTCTCTTTTGATTCCTCTTTCTTTAATTGGTTGTGGATCATATTACTAAGAATTAGTGCTTTTTCGATGAAGATAATTACTGGAAAACAGACATCATAAACTGATGCTCTTAGTTCCTCATTTATACAGATTTTCAGTGATCTGGCTAAATCTGGAAGGATTACATTATCGAAAATCATTGATTGGCTTTTATCATTTTCAAGATAGTCAAGTGCTTGAATTAAATTACCCTTAAGTTCGGGTCCAAAAATTCTGAAATCTTTTGGTTTGAGAGATAACATGTTGTAATCATCATAAGCTGGTGGTTCAGTTTGTTTTACCTCAGTCTCTTCTGGAATAGATTCCTCGATAACTATTTTCTCTTTTTTCTTAGTCTTTTTCTTTGGTTTCTCTATCTCCTTTGCTAAATGGAAAATTTTACGGAGATCCAGAAAAATTCCCCGACCACGGAAGACTATGTTATGAGCTTCACCTGGCTCGTAGATGTATTTTCCTTCTCTTTCAACTACTGCTTGAAAGGAACCATCCTCCCAAACAGGAAATGCAATTTTGTATGCTGCTCTCCCTGCTTTATCTTCTTTTACGAATAGAGTTGCTTTTGATATGTCTTGAGGTAAATTATTTTTTTTACCTATGAGTAAGACGTTATCGATTCCTGTTCCATCTCCCTCATAGATTACGACAATTTCTACTTTGTCAGTTTCTTCAACTGTGACTGAAGACATGTATAGAGGAAAATCATCACTACCAATATCACTCATTATGCTCATTCATTATTCTCACTATAGTCAAAAAAGCTTTTCGAAAGAATCCTTGGTCATTTATTAGGTAAAAACATAGTAAAAAGAGAAAGAAATTAATATTTCAACTGTTCTAATCGAAAAATTCACTAAGCGTTTCTATTATATATCTGATAGATTCATTTGTTAGAGACG
Source organism: Candidatus Heimdallarchaeota archaeon (assembly GCA_023132955.1). Lineage (GTDB taxonomy): Archaea > Asgardarchaeota > Heimdallarchaeia > Heimdallarchaeales > Heimdallarchaeaceae > UBA460. The sequence goes on along the minus strand of JAGLXK010000059.1, from coordinate 17,717 downwards.
TAACCATTGGGATTTCAAAGTGGTTTAGTGCTACAAGCTCGGAGTTTGAACATTTAATTTTTGAATAATCTGGATAATCAATAACTCTTGATAAATGCCATTTTGATAGATCTAAATAGCAAGGTTGTTGATAGGAAAGCTTAGTGTAAATAGCTCTAGAACCAATATTTTTGCTTTTCAAGTACTCAATAACTTTATTTTGTGAAAACTTTTCGTTTAAAATAACAGGGGCCATAATATAATCAGAGTGTTGATGACCAGAAAGAACTTTTTGGATTCTTAGATCTTCTAGTTCGCTCAATTCTTCTCTATATTTATCTCCTGTATCATGTCTCTTTGAGAGTATTTCTTGTGCTCTATCCATTTGAACATTCATTATAGCTGCAGTCAAATCTGTCATCCGATAGTTAAACCCTATGAAATAATGTGCATATCCTCCCGCAGGACTTCGACCGTGATTTTTTATGCTTTTTATTTTCTCAAATAATTCTTCATCATTTGTTATTACGGCCCCTCCTTCTCCTCCAACTAGATTTTTACTTCCATAAAAGGAAAAACATCCAATACTTCCAAAATTACCAACATGAGTATTATCGATTGTTGCACCATGGCCTTGAGCACAATCTTCAATCACGATTAAATTTCGATCCTCAGCTATGTCCATAATTGCTTTCATGTCACATGGATTTCCAAAAATATGAACTGGCATTATTGCTTTTGTCTTTTCAGTGATTTTCTCTTCAATTTTTTCTGGATCTATGTTATATGTTTCTCTGTCTATATCAACAAATACTGGTATCGCCCCAGAGAAGAGAATTGTATTAGATGATGCAACAAATGTAAATGGGGTTGTGATTACTTCATCCTTGGGACCAATATCTAGAGCAACCATAGCAAGGTGTAAAGCACATGTTCCATTTACGACAATTGAAGTAAATTTTGCTCCACTAAATTTAGAAAATTTTTCCTCAAATGAACGAGCATTCTTGCCTTCAACAAGATATTTGCTCTTAACTACGTCTTGAACTGCTTTCAATTCAAGTTCTTTAATATCAACATCAACAACAGGGATCATATGAATCTCTCTTTTAACTATTTTTGAGTAAAATACAGTAAAATTGAATCTTTATTAAATTTTTGGTTATATCTTTGGATTTTACTTGAAGGTTTCTCTGCTTCGATAAATTAGACTTTTGATAGAAAGCATAATAGGTATTTTTCTCAAAGAAACGCTTCTTCTATCAGTATCAACAATAGCCCATTTTCCATTAACAAGAGGACCTGGATTTACTAGAATTGTTTCTTTTTGTATGTCATAATTCTGTGATTCATGAATGTGTCCTGCAAAAATCAAATCATAAGGAATTTTGAGAGTGTGGTTTTGAATTAATTCACTTCCTGAATGAGTAGAATTCCATCCAATATAATCTAATTTTGTGTCCTTAGGGGGTTCATGAAATAAGCCGATAAGAAGTTCCGTTTTATTTTTTTCATATTCTAGAATTTTATTTTCAAGTTTAATCAAGTCTTTGGATATTTCTTCCTTGTCTTTTTCACCAGGTGTTTGGAAGGGTGTTCTATATTCAGCTGGAGAACAAAATCCATACCCTACTACTAGCAGATTTTCATGTTTAACGGTTGAATCTCCTAAATAATAGAACTGAGGAATGCTTTCAGAATATTCTTTGAAAACTTCTATAACTTCTTCAGAATCACTATTACCATGAGTATAAAAAACAGGAATACTTGCTTTTAAGAGTATTTTGAAAATTTTTCTTGTAGATTTTCTCTGAAACTCGATAAACTGAGGTAAGTATTTATCATAAACAAGTTCAGTATATTTTTCCCTAGAAATTTTCTTGCTTTTGAGAATAGACTTTAGAACCAAACGATACGATATGGTTCCAGCTATATCTCCTGTGATAAAGAGGGCATCTGTTTTTCTTATTTTTCGAAGAATACGATGCAAGTTTGCATTGCTGCCATGAAGATCACCTATTACAGAAATTTTCACTAATTATCACCTAAAATGTGTCCCATTTTATCTTTAACCATTTCAGTAAATACCTGATTTTCTATTCTTTCAGAAATCCATTTCACTTCTTCATCAAAGAATTTATCTTCCTTTAATGGAGGTATTTCTTTTCTTACTACTTCATAAATCTCTTGTACAGCTTCAGAAATATTATTCAAATCCTCTTTAAATCCTAATGCTTGATATGCAGTATAAAATTCAATGGCTATCATTTGCACAACATTCTTGACTAAGTGATATGCTTTTTTACTTGCAGTGAGACCCATAGAAACATGATCTTCTTGATTAGCTGAGACCGAAATATTATCGATTGAAGCAGGAGAAGCTAGAATTTTATTTTCAGCAGCTATCGCAGCATCTGCATACTGTATCATCATTAAACCTGAGTTTAAACCAGGTTTTTGTATCAAGAAAGACGGAAGTCCTGATATTGTTGAATCTAGTAAAAGGTTTACCCTTCTTTCAGAGATATTTCCTAACTCTGTCATGGCTATGCACAAATAATCCATAGCAAGACCTATAGGTTCTCCATGGAAATTCCCCCCAGAAACCACTTCTGAAGTTTCTAAGCTGATTAGAGGATTGTCAGTTGTTGAATTGATTTCAACTTCTACTAGATTCTTGCAGTACTCTACAACATCTAGTATCGCTCCATGAACTTGTGGAGAACATCTGATAGAATAAGGATCTTGAATTCTTTTTGGTTGACTACTTAGCAAATCGCTGCCTTTAAGGACATTTAGAATAGCTTCAGCAAATCTCATTTGCCCTAGGTGCGGTCGTAACTCCATTATAAAAGACGAAAAAGCACTAATATTGCCTTCGAAGGCTTCCAAAGTTAAACTAACTGTGATAACTGAGTTTTCTAAAACATTCATAGAATCAGAAACTGTATGTGCTGCAAAAGATGTTAGTACATGTGTTCCATTAATTAATGATAATCCTTCCTTGGCCTTAAGTTCTAAAGGAGACAAACCAAGTTCAGCAAGAATTTCAGAACCTTTGAGTACTTTACCATCTAACTTTGCTTTTCCTTCGCCGATGAAGATTCTAGCTATATATGCAAGAGGTGAAAGATCTCCACTAGCTCCCAGAGAACCTATACTGGGTACAAGAGGTATGATTCTCTCGTTAATCAGTTTTTCAAGCATTTCTGTAATTTCTATTCGAACACCGCTACCTCCTCTGCAAAAGGAATTTAACTCTATAACCATGGCACCTAAAACTATTTCATCAGGAAGATAAGGACCAAATCCAATACTATGTGATTTGATCAAATTCTTTTGAAGAATTTCTCTTTCAGAAGGAGAAATAATAGTGTTGGACAGTTTTCCAAAACCAGTAGATACACCATAAATAGTTTCATTTTTTTCAAGTTTAGCTTCAATAATTTTTCTAGCTTCTTTTATCTTTCTTGTTCCTTCCTTACTAATTTTAACTTTTTTTTCAAATCGTGTAACTTCAAGCAAAGAATCTATAGTTAAGGAATCTCCATCTAAAACTACAATTTCTTGGACCATAATTATCTAATATTCCTACATTCCGTATTATTTATTCATTATGCTTTCCCCAATTTCTTCAATCATCATAATGTTCACTAGTTTCTTTTTTTCAGCTACATTGAGGAAATATTTTAAACAAAGCGTACAAAGGTTTCTTAAAAATAAACAAAGGGATTAGAATATGACTTATGTAATTACTGGAAAAGGGCTAAAAATTGAAGATGTTGTCAATGTTGCACGACATAATGAAAAAGTGGAAATCCATCCGGATGCGATGGAACGAATGGTAAAATGCAGAGAAATGCTCGAAGAGAAAATTGAAGCAAAAGAAATTATGTATGGAATTACAACTGGAATAGGAGAATTTTCTGAAGTGGTCCTAACAGGTGATGAAATTTTGCTATTTCAGAAATATTTGATATATAATCATGCTGCTGGAATTGGAGAAGCTGCTCCAATAGAACATATTCGTGGTGCAATGCTAGGCAGAATAAATGTTTTAGCAAATGGTTATTCTGGAAATAGACCTATTATTGCTGAAACATTTGTTGAAATGCTAAATAAAGGAGTTACTCCTGAAGTTTGTCAAAAAGGATCTGTAGGAGCTTCTGGAGATTTGGCTCCAATGTCACAACTTGCTCTATTATTGATGGGTGAAGGTCGAGCTTTTTATAAAGGAGAATTACTGCCAGGAAAAGAAGCTATGGATAGAGCAGGTATTGTAATACCTGGTTTACAGGCAAGAGATGGTTTAGCTGCAATTAATGGTTCCAATCTTCTTACGGCAATGAGTGCCATTTTTCTATATGATGCTTTACGTTTTATGAAACAAGCAGAAATCGCTTGTGCTATGTCAATAGAAGCATTAATGGGTAACTTGAAACCTTATACACCTAAACTTCATGAAATTCGAGGTTTTCCTGGAGCTGTTAGATGTGCAAAAGCTCTCACTAAGCTTTTCAAAGGTGGAGATCTTTATGAAGGAAAGCTAAAAGTTAAAGTACAAGATGCGTATTCAATGCGTTCTGCACCACAAGTTTTAGGTGCTGTACATGATACTCTGGCTTGGGGTCGATCTCAAGTTGAGATTGAATTAAATGGTGTTGGTGATAATCCTGTTTTCTTTACAGAGGAAAAACTTACACTAACTGGTGCTAATTTTCAAGGTACTCCTGTATGCTTACCTATGGATTTAGCTGGAGCTGCTATTACAATGGTTTGTGTAATGTCCGAACGCAGAATGAATAGGTTAAATCATCCTGCTTTGAGTGTAGGGTTACCTCCATTCTTAACAAAAGGTGCAGGATTGATGTCTGGTTTAATGTTAAGTCAATATACTGCAGATATGCAGATAGTAGAAATGAGAATTTTATCAATGCCTGCAAGTATACAGTCTATTCCAGCAGCTGCAGATCAAGAAGATTTTGTTTCTATGGGAATGAATACAGCACTCAAGAATTTCCAAATAATGGATAATGCTTACGGAGTTTTAGGTATTGAGCTCATGGCTGCAGCACAAGCATTAGACTTCAGAGAATTTGAGTTTGGTAAGGGTGTTACTAAAGCTAAAGAAGTTATTCGAAGACATGTTGAGTTCTTGGATGTAGATAGACCATTATTTGATGATCATAACGCTATGAAAGCTCTTGTCAAGTCATGTGAGATTCTTGAAGAAGTTGAAAAGGAAATTGGAAGTTTAGATTAAAACGTCTAATAGGAGTGTGGCATAAGTACTCATTCCTCTCTTTTGTTCTTTTTTAAATATTTAAGCAAACTTTAAAAACTTCTTTTTTGCTTAAAAATTGAGATTGATGCAGAATTCACAAAAAGAAGGAATTGTCATTTCAAATGCTTCAGAACTATATCTAGGACCTGTTTCAAATTATGAACCTATCTATTCAAACGAAATACCTGATGCTGTAGTAATCAAGAATGGTCTTATTGAAGCAATTGGTGAAACTTCAACAATTTTATCCAACTATTCGAAATTTGATTATGAGATAATAGATTGTAAGAAAAAGAAAACTGTATGTCCAAGTTTTGTTGATTCACACACTCATTTGGTTTTTGCAGGAGATAGATCTCATGAACTGAGAATGAAAATACAAGGTAAATCTTATCTAGAAATCGCTCAAAGTGGCGGTGGAATAATGTTTTCAGTTAACAAAACAAGAGAAGCTTCAAAATTAGAACTAGAAGCATTGGCTCTTAAAAGGTTGGATGAAATGCTTTTACATGGAACAACAACAATTGAAGCTAAATCAGGATATGGTTTGGATGCAAAAAGTGAACTAAAGATTCTTGAAGTAATTCAGAGTGTTAATGAAAAGCATCCAATTGATATTGTTCCAACATTCCTCGGATGTCATATCAAACCTGCAGATTATCTTGGGAATCAATGGGAATACATAGAGAGTATGATTCAGTTATTACCTCAGATAAAACATCAAAGTCTCGCAGAATATGTTGACATTTGGACTGATAAGGGAGCTTTTTCTGTTGAAGAATCTCAACACTTCTTAAATGAATCCAAGAAGCAAGGCTTTAAACTTCGAGTACATGCAGATGAATTAGAAAATGTAGGGGCTGCTTTAATGGCTGCTGAACTTGAAGCTGTGTCTGCAGATCATTTGCTTTTTGCAGAAGCTGTGTCAGCTAGTGCTTTGGCCCAATCGCAAGTTGTAGCAAATCTACTTCCAGCTACTCCCTTTGTGTTAATGCTAAAGAAATACGCAAATTATCAGATGTTTAAAGATGCAGGAGTAGAAGTAGCTTTATCATCAGATTTTAACCCAAATTGCTACATCTTAGACATGCAATCAGTTATTGGACTAGGATCTTTCATGATGAAAATGCTTCCAGAAGAAGCTTTGAGAGCTGCTACCTATGGTGGTGCTAAAGCTCTAAATAGAGAAAATGAAATTGGTTCTTTAGATATTGGTAAAAAAGCAGATGTTTTAATTTTAGACATACCTAGTGTTGCATCTATACCCTATAGATTTGGAGTTAATCACACCGACACTGTGTTTAAAGATGGAAAAATGATTGTTAAAGAAGGTAGAAAAATAGCTAATTAAGATTATTTTTTTAGCTTTTTTAGAGAAAGGGAGCAACAAATAGCGAGATTCCAAGGATGATAGAAAAGGTTAGAGAAGTTAGTATTGTCATTGCTGATGCAGGGATCATAGCTAAGTAGTTATCATAGTGTTTGTATGCAGTAATTATAGCCTTAATTGGTAGAGGAAGCGTTATTAGAGCTGTTAGACTGAGAAGAGGTAAGATATTTAGTATTGAAAATACGATTAATAGTATATAGGTTAGAGCCATAAAGAATGCATAAACATGTCTAGCTTTTTTCTTTCCTAAAAGAACTAACCAATTGAATTTTTTGTTTGCTTTATCAGCCTCATAATCTGGAAACTGGTTGATATAAAGAATCAAGAAAATTAATAATCCAATCATGATTGATACTAAAATTGGTAACCATGAAAAAACTTCTTTTTGTAAATAATAAGAACCAAAAACTATTGCAGGTCCAAAACTCACGAATATTGCAAGCTCTCCTAAACCATAATAAACTAGTTTTAAGGGTGCTCCCACATAAAAGATACCTAAGAATGCTCCACCTAATCCTATATAGAGAATAACGTTTCCATCAACTATGAAATTTAGGTAGAGACCAATTGTTAAACAAATTGCTAAGCTGAAGATTGCTCCTAGTAGGACCTTTGCAGGTGTAAAAAGCTTACTTTGAATCATTCTTGATCCCCCAGAAAATGGTGTTAAGTGAATGTTACTTTCATCTAAACCTGAGCGATGGTCTGAAAAGTCATTAAGTAAATCTACAGCTATATGAAAAAATGAAATACCTATAGCTGCTAGAAGAAAGTTTAACCAAGAGTTCAATGATCCTGTTTCACGAAAGGCAACGGCTGTTCCTACAAAAACACCAACTACGCTAACAGCTACAAAAGATAACCGAGTTGCTCTCAACCAGATTTTTATGGTAGTTCCAATTGAACGAAACACTTCCTTTATTATTTTTGGTTTGTTTTCTAAAAATCTATGAACAAAATCCCACTCCTTAACTTCAATTTCTGTTGGTATGACTTTTACCAAAACGGGACCAAAAATCCCTTCTTGTTCTACAGAGTCAGCTTTAGTTAATTTCTTTAGTTTCTTTTCATTGTTTTCTGTAATTTCTACAATTTTTGCTATACCGTGATATTTTAGATTAGTTCCATTATCTCCGAACTGAAGAATCACTTTTGGATTATATTTAATCTGTTCAATATGAATTTGATTAGTTAAACCTGTAATATATATGTCAAATTTATCCTGCATGAATGACACTTGAGTTATATTGGAATTGCTATAGCTGCATGTAATTATGTCTAATTTTTTGAAATTTCCAATAAAATCTTCAGCTTGGTTTAGCATAAATCCAACAGCTTGAAAAATATATTTGAAGTTTGTCTAACAACAAAAACAAAGAAAGAAAGAGAAAAAGTAAGAAATATTATCTTACATCATACCTGGCGGCATTCCACCTGGCATTCCGCCTGGCATTCCGCCTGGCATTCCGCCTGGAGGCATAGCTGGACTAGAGGATTTAGCTATTATAACGTCATCAATTCTCAAAATCATAATAGTAGATTCACTTGCAGATTTCATTGCTTGAGCAACAACTCTATGTGGTTCAATAATACCTGCTTTGAACATATCACTAATCTTCCCATTTTTGAATAGATTTAATCCTGCTGATATATTTTCTACTGCATGAGCGGAACGAAGCTCGTTAAGAATATCCAATGGATCAATTCCTGCATTTTCTGCTAAGGTTATTGGAATCGCAAGAAGTGCTTCTGCAAAAGCTTTAACAGCTAATTGTCTTTTGTCTTTGAACACATCTGCATATTCATCCAGTCTCAATGAAAGCTCTGTAAAGGTTGCTCCTCCACCTGGGAGGTAAGTCTTATCTTCAACTACATTTCTAACTACGCTTAGAGCATCATGTAAAGCTCTTTCTGCTTCGTCAGTAACATACTTAGTAGCACCATAAATAATAATAGAAACGGATTTTGGATTTTTGCATTCTTGAACAAAAACATGATCTTCGTCACCAATTTTTACTTCTTTAACTAACCCTGCATCTCCAAGGTCATCCTTTTTGGCATCTTTGAGGTTGGTAACAATTTTACCTCCAGTAGCACGAGCAAGTTTTTCCATATCACTTTTCTTCACACGTCTAACTGCCATAATATTCTGTTTAGCCATGAAGTATTGAGCCATATCATCGATGCCCTTTTGAGCAACAACTACATTTGCACCAACTTCAGCAATTTTGTCAACCATATCTTTTAGAATTTGTTCTTCATTATCCAGGAAGGATTTCATTTCTAGAGGATCGTTGATGCGTATCTCTCGATCCCACTCACCTTTCTGAACTTCGATATTTTGGTTGAGTAAAAGCACTTTGGCATTTTTTACATTTTTGGCCATTGCAGTGTGAACAATTTCCTTATCAATTATAACACCCTCAATTAATTCTGTTTCTCGAAGATTCTTACCTATTTTCTGTAAGATTTTAATGTTATCAAGATCCACTGTGAAACTGCCATTAGTTTCATCAGCTACTTGCTTAACACTGTCAACAGCAATTTGAGCGATAATTTCTTTAGCTGCATGAACTGCTTTACTGTGTAATGAGGTTTCAGCAATTTGGAAGAGAAGTTTGTCATCTTCAGTTGGATTGAGTGTTCTTGCATGACTCTCAATTATCTCTTGAGCTTTCATGGAAGCTGCTTTGTAACCTTCAACAATTAAGGAAGCGTGGATTTTCTTATCTAGCAGTTCACCTCCTTTTTTGAGGAGCTCTCCTGCGATAATAACTGAACTAGTGGTCCCATCACCTGTTTCCTGATCTTGAGCCTTAGCAACCTGAACAATCATCTTAGCAGCGGGATGTTGAACATCAATTTCATCAAGAAGAGTGGCACCATCGTTGGAGATTAAAATGTCTCCTAAACTATCAACCATCATCTTATCCATGCCCCTAGGCCCAAGTGTACTCTTAATAGTATCAGCGACAACAATTGCTGCCATTATATTGTTTTTTTGAGCATCTTGACCTTTCGATCTTTGAGTTCCTTCTTTTAGAATAATAACTGGTACTTGTCCTTGACCGTACATATTTTCACCATTAAATTCGTTTTTGAACAAGCACATGTTCAATCATTGATATATAATTGTTGCTATTGGAAAAAAAATTCATTTCTTTTGTTCTTATCATTATTTACGTGTTCAATTCCCTTAAACATCTTCACTAAAAATTGTATAAACAATTTTTATTTCACATTGAAGTTAAGCAAACGTTTTTATCATTCTAGCTTTATTGTTTTTCATTGGGGTTATTCTAATGGTCGAAGATGAAACTCTTCAAGAATCTGAAAGAATTAGACTGTTATTCTTTACAAGTCCCACTTGTTTCGCTTGTCCTGATGTTAAACGTGTTATTGAAAATATCGCAGGTACTTCTATGAAAGGAATACTTCATGTTAGTACAATCGATATTAGTGAAGAACAGGAAATTGCTGCTAAGTATGGTATTCTGAGTGTTCCTGTTGTCATGATGAATGATGAACGTATAGCCGAAGGCTTAATCACTGAAGATGTTATTAGAGAAAAACTTTGGTCTCAAATCCTACCTAATATGATTAGTAGAGAAAAGGATACACGAAGAAAAGAAAGTATGATGATTCTCACAAAGAATACTATCAGTAGCATTATCTCTCAAGAAATTGTTCGTAAGAATCTTGGCGATTATGTTCATATTAGTGTTTATCAACAAGTAATGATGTCTCTACTTCAATTAGATCCCCTTATACCTCAACTTCTCTATCAGAGCGGAAGAGAATTAGGTATTTTTGGTGCAGCCCCTTATTATCTAACTGTTTTGAATCCCAAAGTAGGTGCGGTTAAACCTGAAGAAAGATTTCAAGAAGCTCTTCTTGCTTTAGCACAACTATATAGTCACACCAACGTTATACCTTTGTATCATGCTACTCATTGCGACGTAGCAAAAATAGACGGATACACAGCTACACTTAGAATCTATGAACTTGCAAACAGTGCAGGTGCAATCAACATTGGAGAACCATTATGCCACTTTACAGCTGGTGAGATTGCGGGAACTATAGAAGCTATGATTGGTTCTGCGACCGGTGTTGTTGAAACAAAGTGTAAAGGTCTTGGCGATGATTACTGCGAATTTGATATAGAGGTATATCTTGGCAAAGAAATAGGTAAAGCACCTTACAAAGTTTTGGACATTAGTTCTCAGGCAAAACAAGTTCAGTTTCTTGGTGATTTACCAGCTGAAGAGCATAGGCGGCAACTATTCTATGAGTTTATTCATGAAACAACTCAAAATGGTTATAATTCTCTTCTGATGAAGGAAGCACTTCGACCAAATGATATAGATTACGTTCATATCAGTTCTTTACAACAGCAAATAATGTCACTTAAGTTTCGAGATAAATTCTGTGGTGCTCTATTGTATTCAGCAGGTAGAGAACTTGGTGTTATTGGTCCGGGTAAGAGATTAATTTATGATTTATTAGCTTCCGAGGATGCTGAATTACCTATCGAAACCTTAAAACAAGCAACTCATATTATGCAAAAATATCTAACTCATCCAACAAATTATCTATCTAGACAACATTCTTTCGTTGAAGTTTTCGATGGTGAAGATGAAGATGAGATGTTTGTAAGAATTCATGAATGTGCATATGCTTCAGGAGCAAATCTCTCCGAAACCAATCTCAATGAGGTATTGTGTGATTTTCAAGCAGGTTACCTTGCAGGACGGCTTGCTTTAGTACTTAAGGATCCACCAATTGTTACCGAAACAAAGTGTCATGGAACTGGGCATAATTTCTGTGAATTTAGAATAGAGAAAGGCTATACTTTTGATGAAACAGAGGATTAACAGCTTTAATATTCTAGTAATTTTTTGATTATTTATCAATAAAGTTATAACTTAACATTTTTGTAGGTTTCAAAAAGAGCTTTGTGTTAAGGAAGATTATTATGAGTTCAAAAATTAGACTTTTAGACAAACAGTCAATGTGGCCAAGTGTAATTGCAATTTTTGCAATGTCATTTTTAGCACAAATCCCACACTTCTATTACTTACATGATATTCTTGAATTTAATAACTGGGAATATCTTCCATTGTTAATTGCATTTCCTATATTTGGTGCAATAGGGTTAAGTGCTGTATCTTTACTGATTACAGAATCTCTTATGAACAAAGTTAGAGATACTAAAGAAAGAAAATTATATCGCTATCTCATTCGTGGATCTTTAATTAGTATAGGTTTATATCTTTTCATACAGATTTTTGTTGTATTCTTTGGATTTGAGGCAATAGCGGCCATACGAAATATACTTCCCCCTGAAGTAATTGATAGTGTAACATTCAAAGAAATATTTGGAATGTCAATAATATTGATAATAGGTTTGTTTGTCAACCCTCCCGCACAGTTAAAAGTTAGACGAAGAAAGTAGTCGGAAAAAGAATTAAACTTTTTTCCTTTGACATTTTAATTTTTACAAAAATTATTGTGAAATATAGACATATCAAACTTCTAATCTTGATTAAAAAAGAAATAGAATAAGAGAGAGATGTTTTAAGGAACGAATTCCCCTTTCTCTTTCTTCTCTTTGTATATCTTATAGGACAATACTAAGTTTCTAACAGACCAAGCTGAATCAATTCTTCCAACTGAAGTCCATTTTGGTGCATCATGAGCATAGTCAGGATCTAGTTTTGCTTTTTCCATTTCTTCCGAAACAGCTTGAACATATTGATCAATTCTGTCTTTGTTCTCATTCTCAGTTGGTTCAACCATCCAAGCTTCATGAGCGATCAGCGGGAAGTAAACAGTTGGAGCATGAAGCCCCCTGCTAATTATCATCTTAGCAATATCCATTCCAGAAACATCATAGTTTCTCAAGAATGGTGTTGCTTCAAGAACACCTTCATGTTTTCTTGGAATTTCAGATGTATGACTTAATCTGAAGCCATCTAGTTTCTCAAGTTTTCTAATTGCATAGTTTGCAGTTAAGACTGCATGCTCTGCAGTATCTTTCAATCCTTGGAAACCTAAGGCCGCGATATATGCATAAGCTCTCAGTGCAATTGCTGCATTTCCATGATATCCATGAACTTTACCTATAGATTTTGGGCGATTATAATTGTAGAAATAGAAGTCTTTATCCTTGTCATAATCGATAGTTGGTATTGGTAGATATGGTTCTAGAATGTCATTACAACATACAGCTGCTGCACCAGGACCTCCTCCACCATGTGGAGTTGAGAATGTTTTATGTAGATTGAAATGAAGCACGTCGTATCCCATGTCACCTGGTCTTATCTTTCCTACAATAGCATTGAAGTTTGCACCATCATAATAGAGTAAACCACCTGCTTCTTTAACGATCTTTGACATTTCTATAATGTCTTTTTCGAAAATACCAAGTGTATTGGGATTTGTTAGCATTAAACCTGCGGTTTTATCTGATACTGCAGCTTTTAGTGCATCCATATTTACTCTTCCATCTTCATTGGATTTTATTTCAATGAGTTTCATACCATTCATAACAGTACTTGCAGGATTAGTTCCGTGGCTTGAGTCTGGAGCAATGATTTCGTCTCTTTGTGTATCTCCATGATCATCATGATAAGCTTTGATTAAAGCAAGACCGCAATATTCGCCGCTTGCACCAGCTGGAGTTTGCAAAGTTGTATGTTTTAGACCTGCTAACTCTCCTAATGCTACTTGAAGCTCATAAAGTATTTCTAGGATACCTTGAACAGATTCGACTGGTTGATTTGGATGCAAATACATTATTTTCTCCATTCGAGCAACTGTTTCGTTTATCTTAGGATTGTATTTCATTGTACAAGAACCAAGTGGATAAGTACCTGTATCAATACAGTAATTCTGTTGAGACAAATGCACATAATGGCGCATTACTTCACCTTCATGAAGCTCAGGTAATTCAGGTGGTACAGTTCTTCTCATATTCTCCGGAATATTGATGTCATCTCTAGTGAAATCGCATCTTGGGGGAAGATGAGCTCTTCTACCCTTTTTACTTAATTCAAAGAGAAGAGGTTCGTCATATTTTGCTTGTCTATACATTTTTAGCTCCTCCATTCTCCAATTGCTTTAATATAATCGTTAAGATCTTCTTCACATAGTAGATACGAAGTTGTAACAATATAATCATAGTTTTCACCATCGTTTGAATAAGGGATTCCTGGAAAGATTTTTCTCTCCAACATGAAATTTATGAATTCTTGTTTTTTGCTTTTAGGAATCTTAAGATCAAGCATAAATGTATTAAAGAATTCACTATCAAACACTCGTTTAATACCAAGTTTCTCAAGCTCTTTAACAATGAAATGTGCACTTAGATACATTGTTTCTGCGGTGTCTTTATAACCTTCAGGACCCAAAAGTGCTAAATGAATTGCACAACTTAGTGCTACAAGACCTTCATTTGTACAGATGTTGCTTGTAGCTCTTTCTCTTTTGATGTGTTGTTCTCTTGTTTCTAGTGTATTTGCAAAAGCCCTTTCTCCTTCATTAGCAGTTATAGTGACTCCAACAATACGTCCAGGCATCTGTCTTGTTTCTCTTCTGTCAAATTGCATTGCAAGAATACCTAATAGCGGGCCTCCAAAATTCAATGGGCCACCACCAATAGTTTGACCTTCGCCTATACAAATATCAGTACCATATTCACCTGGTGGCTTCAGTAGTGCTAATGAATTCATATCAGCTCCGACAACAACCTTAACTCCTTTTTCATGAGCATCGGCAATGATTTCTTCTAAATCATCCTCGATGACTCCTAAGAAGTTTGGATTTTCAATATAAATACCTGCGACTGTATCATCCATCATAGTTTTAGCTTTAGCTATGTTCATTTTACCAGTTGCAGGATCATAAGGAATTTCTTCTAGTTCCAGATTAGCTCCTACAACATAGTTTTTCAAAACTGCTTCTCTATTGGGGGCAGTAGCTGCTGTGTAGATGAATTTGTATCTTTTTGTTATTCGAGAAGCCATTAATGCAGCTTCTCCTACAGCTGTAGCCCAATCATAAAGAGAACAGTTAGCAACATTCATACCAACAAGTTCACAGATCATGCTTTGATATTCAAATAAGGCTTGAGTTGTTCCCTGAGATGTTTCAGGTTGGTAAGGGGTATATGCACTATAGAATTCAGTTCTTCTAAGAACTTCATCTTGGAGCGCAGGCATATAAATATCTAATACTCCACCACCCATGAAAGTTCTTACTTCTCTTGTAGTGATATTTTTACTCATTTTTGCCTTAATTGCCTCTAAAAGTTCATATTCACTCTTATAATGTGGTAAATCCAATTCTCCTTTGAATCTTATTTCATCAGGAATATCGGAATAGAGCTCTTCGATACTTTTGAGACCTAAATACTGAAGCATTTCATCGACATCTTGTTGACTATTTCCAAGGTAAGGATGTTCTTTAAAACCTTCTGTCATTTTTGTTCCTCTTTGTTAATCGATAAAAATAAAGGGGGAAAAAATTCTCCTCTTAAAATCTAGTGAGAACCTTCTTCGATCTTTTTCTCAATAAGCTTTACGTAATCTTCTTGATTGAATAGATGATCAATTGGACCAGTTGCTTTAAGCTTCAGAATCCAGCCTTCACCATAGCAATCTTCAGTAATTGGTGATGCATCATCTTCTAAATCTGAATTAACTTCTACAACTTCGCAATCGAATGGAGAATAGAAATCAACGACAGCTTTTAGAGCTTCAACAATACCCATTGAATCTTCATTACCGAAGGTATCACCTACTGCAGGAAGTTCTACATAAGCAAGTTCACCTAGTTCGACACTAGCATAATTGCTAAGGCCATAAATCCAGATGTCTCCTTCTTGAAGAACCCATTCACTTTCTTTAGTGTAAAGAAGTCCTTCTTTTACAGTATATTTGTCTTTTACTCTTATGTCACCCATAGTAATTCCTCTATCATTTATAGGATTGTTTTAACGAGAAGAAGTTTAGTTTATAAAGATTATTAATCCGATATAGTACTGATTTGAGAGGTGAATACCTCTGTTTAGTATTAATCTAATGTTATATTGAAATCTCAGTTTTATAAGTCCACAATTATGTGACAATACCACTCATCATTTCTTTTTTCTAAGACAAAATTGTGCATAGTTACAGCTTTCACATCTGTTAATATCTCATATTTTTCATAATCAATATCATCACCAAAAGCTTTGCACGAGAGTTTGAATTTATCATTTTCTTCGATTTTAATTTCATAGTCTTTGAATAAAACAGATTCAACATCCTTAACAAATACTAGTTCTCCTAGAAAATCGTACAATAATAATTCTGGGGTATCAGATTCGATTTTGAATTCCCAAACGCGTTTTGCTTTAAATTCTTTGACGCTTACCATAGCTTCCATCATTGCTATTCCTGCACCTCTGAAAAGTTCAGAGAGGTTATCTGCATTAACTTCAAAAGCAAAATCTGATTTTACTTCTTCAGAGAGTATGTTGTATTTGAACATTGAACTCAGAAAGGATAAATAAATTACTAATAAAAATAATCCCTTTGTAGATATTTTCTGATAAACCAAGAGATTTATTAAAACTAACAATTTCTTTATATTGAGTAAAATGACAAGCGGAAACATTCCAATGAAACAAATTGATGAAACAACTTGGGAAGTCCCCACATCATACAAAAAGGGTATGAGGGTACCTGCAAGATTGATTGTAACACCAGCTCTAAAAAAAGGACTTGAAGACAAAGTTGTAGATCAGATAACCAATGTAGCAACACTTCCTGGAATTCAGAAATACGCAATAGCTCTTCCTGATGCACATGTTGGATATGGATTTCCAATAGGCGGTGTTGCCGCAATGGATATGGAGGAAGGAGTAATTAGCCCTGGAGGTGTTGGTTTTGATATCAATTGTGGAGTACGCATGCTTACCACAACCTTAGAGGAAAGAGATGTAAAACCTAAGATTAAGGAGCTTGTAGATAAGCTGTTTCGTCGTGTTCCTGCAGGAGTAGGTGTTAAACTAACTCACGACCAGTATTTGGCTAATATATCTCGTTCAGAGTTTGAAAATGTTCTAGAAGACGGTGCGCAGTGGTGTTTGGAAAAAGGGTATGCTAGAGAAGAAGATGTACGTAGAATTGAAAGTCAGGGAAAGATGCCTGAGGCAGATTCTTCAAAGGTTAGTAACAAAGCGCAGAGTAGAGGACTTAGACAGCTAGGAACACTTGGTTCTGGTAATCATTATTTGGAAATACAAGTAGTAAAACCTGGAGATTTGTTTGACCCAGAGAAGGGTAAGAAATTTGGTCTAAATAAAGACTATCAAGTTACTATTATGATTCATTGTGGTTCTAGAGGATTAGGTCATCAAGTAGCTACTGATTATCTCAGAACTTGTTTAACGGCTATGACTAAATATAATCTCCCTGTTCTTGATCAAGAATTAGCTAGTGTTCCAATAACCTCGAAGGAAGGAGAAGATTATTTTTCAGCTATGAGTTGTGCTTCTAACATGGCTTATGCTAATCGTCAAATAATTACTCACAATGCTAGACAGGTTTTCACAGAAGTTTTCAACAAAGATGAGGATGAATTGGGTCTTGATTTGATATATGATGTGGCACATAACATTGCCAAAATTGAAGAACATAGAATTGATGGTGAAAAGAGGAAATTAATGGTTCATAGAAAGGGAGCTACTCGAGGATTTCCACCAAATCATCCTGAAATTCCTCTAGAATACAAAGAACTTGGTCAACCTGTCTTAATTGGGGGATCTATGGAAACTGGTTCTTATCTCTTAACAGGGGCACAAAAAGCAATGGATGTAAGCTTTGGTTCAACAGCTCATGGCGCAGGAAGAACAATGAGTAGAAGCAAAGCAAAAAGACAAATAAGAGGAGATTTCCTTCAACAGAAAATGAGAGAAAAAGGAATATATGTTAAGGGAGCATCAATGCCAGGTTTAGCAGAAGAAGCAGGATTTGCATACAAAGACATTGATGAAGTAGTTAAAGCTCTCAAAATATC
>JAGLXK010000589.1 GCA_023132955.1 Candidatus Heimdallarchaeota archaeon | reverse complement strand
CCTACCTCGTTCTAAATCATAACCAATTACATTGAGAATATCGAAGTTCAATTTTTTCTGTATCTTTAAAGGTACCTTTCTGGTGAGAATTGATTTATTTGGTTGATAATTTGATTCAGAACATTTCTTGATGAGTGGTTCAATAACTTCCTTCAATGGATTAACTAATCTCTCGAATTTCTCTTGGTTCATTCCAGGTTCATAAAAATCCAGCAAGACATCATAGGGATCATTTTCTGGATTCAAGTAATTAGCATATTTCTTGTTTAACTCAACTATTTTTTCTAGTTCAGATTGGAAGAGAGAGAAATCAGATTGATCTTTAGCTTTTTCCCAAGCTTCATTTGCAATTACTCCTTGTTTGTTGAACTCTCCTACAAATTCTGCAGGAACTTTAACCAATTTATCATACTGTCTTTGGATGAGAAAGATATTTCTCTTCTCTAAATCAGATAAATTCTCAAACTCTTTGTGTGTTTGAATAATTTTCAGGAGTTCACCTATTCTTGGTTGAATCCTTCGTTCATGTTCCAATTTGGAGATTAGAGCAACTTGGTCTGCTTTTTGCTTTCCTCCTTTTTTAGGCATAGTTACATCTCTATCCCAGTAAAGAAACATATTCACCTCTTCTAGTATGCATGCTTCTTTAAAATGTCCTAGAAGCTCTTCGTATAACTTTCTCATAAGGAAAACAGAATTGAAACATTCTTAAATTTAACTAGAAATGATATTTTTGTATTATCAGCAATAGATCCAACATATAATTTCAAATCAGCTGATACTATTATCAATAACCCTAAAAGCCTTGAGATTTTTCAAGAAAATAATCAGCATTACCTGAAGTATGACTCAAGAGATGTTTCCTAAAATTTGTTAATGACTATTTTCAGGAAACAGTAGTTTAATTAAAATCCAAATAAATGCCATGAAGCGAATATCCCTATCAGAAGGATGGAAAGTGCTACTAAAGTTGAATAATGAATTCTTCCTGCCAATACCCAATAAGGGTTTCGTTCTTTATTCTTAAATCCTGTCCAAGAAAATCCTGCGAAAACTATTGTTGCTACTACTGCTATAAGAAATAAATATGGTCGACTGTTAATGCTTGTTTTGCTAACCAAGCTGGGTGACGCCAACGAGTATTAGTAACAGCTGTTCCTATTCTTATTCTTGAGGTCTCACTAGCCATTCCAGTAAGAGTAGTCCAACATTCAAAAAAAGTCATTTCTTTCTCTTTCCAATGAGTAAAATGGTCAGCTACCCAGAGACTATCAAAATCTGTTTTATCAATGAACTTCCATCTTTCAACTAATTTCTTCCATGGAGCATTCTGAATTGTTATTACTCCAATCTTAAATTGATGGTCTTTGATCATGTTTTCACTCTCAAATATCAAACTAGAAATTAAATCTAAATAAATTTTGTTCTGAAAAAGAAAGAAAACTTAGAGAGACTGTAAAATTTCTATCATCTTTGTCTAAATTTGAAGAGTGTTTTCAATATCAAGAGTTTGATAATAAGTAGTTCGATAATTTCTTAGATAGAGCTACAATTGTTAATATTGTTGACATACCAATAGGACTTGGAAAAACACTAGCATCACTCACAAACAAATTACTAATTTTTGTTTCTTGGTTCTCATCTAGTACTTTTCCAATTGGTACAGCACAACATGGATGACCTGACTCATAAACACCTCTAGTAATGGTATCTGGTTTTGCTCCTGCTGCAAGTATTATTTTTTTGTTTATTTCAGGAGCTTCATCTAAGCTCTCTTGGTCTCTTATAGTTAGAGATTTCCTTATAGTTCCATCTGTCCTTACTTCTCCTGTTATTTCATCTCTGATCTTATTCATCATCCCTATCAATTTTTTTGCTTTTACTTTTCTAGCTTTAATTAGCCATCTTAATTGATTTATTGCACCCAATTTGGTTGGTTCTCAGCTTCTCACACCACTACTTGAGAATAGAGCTGTAAGTAATCAATAAAACTAAAAAAACACTAAAGAGAATCCAATACAGAATAAGCAGTTTTCGTTGAAAAAGATGTTCTATTGATTATTACTCTTATGTATGTTTACGTACCCTCTTACTACATCTATAATATATTTCAATAAGAATAAGACTAATGAAACACTAAGAATCCAAGTCGTTGCTATAATTAATATCCAGCTTTCTTGAGACATAATGACACAGTTTCCTTGCTGATATGAAGCAATATACTGTCTCCCTACTAGTGTTGTAATGAGAATAAAAAATCTCAAAAAAATCAGGGGAAATGCATCAGAAATGAGTATCTTCTTAGTAAAGAATGGTTTTATGAAGCTTATAGTTGAAATTAAAAATATTGTAATAAGGAATAAAATTGTTGAATAATGGACATTGTAGACTAGTCCCCACGCACAACCTATATTTGTAAAAGGATAAACGATTGGTAAGGTATAAAAAAACAATATGACTACCACAACTAACAGAGTTTCATAAGCGATAAATGCAAAAGTCTTCCACAATTTAGCTAGAAAGATCCTGAGATTGTGAAATTTAAACTTTTCTGGTTCGAAAAGATTTTGTTTCATTCTTCTTACGATGAGGTAAATGAAAGGAAGTGCTAAGCAACATGGAAGAGCTATGAAAGAGTAAATCGATACCCCAATGCGATAATCAATACAGAACTTGTCAAACCAGTTAAACAAATAAAAAAGACCTAAGAGACTAAGAATTACATTCACTAAACGTTGATTCAAAAAATGGATTTTCCTTCTTTTATCATGAATTTCGTTAAATATAAAATAGATAAAAACTAAAATAGAGAAAACACAGAGTATTATAATAACTGAAATGTCAAAAACAGAAATCTTGTACGGTATAAAAAACGCACATCCTACAGGTGTGACTCTTAGTATGAATTTCAAGAGGAAACTGGAAATTAATACTGTCAACACTAACTCCGCAATATTAGAGAT
>JAGLXK010000588.1 GCA_023132955.1 Candidatus Heimdallarchaeota archaeon | reverse complement strand
TCTTTATGAGTTTAAGCATTCTCATCATAGCTTCTTTGTTGAGTTTTTACTCTCTTAATGTATTTAATGAAATTTCTTTTGCAGTTTGAAATACTAATCTAGACAACACATTCTCTCTTGATGAATCTATCTGGGTGTGGACTACTACAATGGTTGTTTCTACTGCTAGCTCAGATGAATCACTGAATCCTAAAATTGCAACTGATTCTAATGATAACGTGCATTTTGTGTGGCAAGAACAAAATTATGCTGGAACAGGAGATGATTGGGATGTTTTTTACAAAAGCTGGAATGCTTCTACGTCTTTATGGACAACTACTGAACTAGTTTCTACAGGTAGCACTAGTCATTCTTACTTTCCTGCAATTGCAGTTGATACAGCAGGGAATGTCCACGTAGCTTGGCATGAAGAGAGTGATTATGATGATAGTGGTCCAGATAAGGATATTTTTTACCGGTATTGGAATGTTACAACTTCTACTTGGAATACTACAGAAGTTATTACTACAGAAAGTGCATCTACTTCTCTTAGACCTTCTTTAGCAGTTGATTCTAAAAGCAATGTTCATATTGCTTGGTGGGACTATACAAATTATGCAGAAGCCGGTTCAGGACCTCCAGATATCTTCTACAAATATTGGAATGCTTCCTTATCCATTTGGACAATAACAGAAGTTGTTTCAGTTAACAGTACATTTTGGGCTGAAAATCCTTCACTTGGTGTGGATGCAGCAGGGAATGTTTACATAGCCTGGCATGATTTCACAAATATTGTTTCAAGTGGAGAAGACTCGGACATCTTTTATAATTACAGGGATATTTCTACCTCTTCCTGGAATGACACTGAGCTAGTCTCTATAGGAAGTTCAGATGGTTCTGAATGTCCCTCGTTGACTGTAGATACAATAGGAAACGTACATATAGTATGGAATGAACATACTGATAATCTTCTTGGGAGTGGAACAGATCCAGATGTTTTCTATAGATGTTGGAATGCTTCCACTAATTCATGGTCTACTTTAGATGTAGTAACAACAGAATCTGATGATCTTTCTATAGACCCTTCTATTGCAGTAGATTCTATTGGGAATGTACATGTTGCTTGGAAGCAGTGGTATGGGATTTATTATAGGTTCTGGGATTCTTACTCTTCTACTTGGACTCCAGTAGAACTGATTTCACCTGAGAGTAATGCGGATGAACAGGATCCTTCTCTCGCAGTAGATACCACAAGAAATGTCCATATTGCTTGGTCAGATAATACTGATTATGATTCTTCTGGTTCAGATCATGATATTTTTTACAAACAAACAACAGAACCTCCTATCTTTCCTGAAATAGTACTTAATCTACCTTTCACTCACAGAGCTATCTATCTTACAATTTTGGTTTTTGGTAGCTTTATTTTGCTTTTAATAATCAATAAACGTAATAAAAAACTGAAAAGAACTAGTTCAAACTAGTTCTTACTTTTTTTTAATTTTACATCTGTAATTTCGCTTTAATTTTCATATTTCAGTTTCTGTAAGGACCACAAGACGACATATTTTTCTCAATATCAACTACTGCCATTGATCGTGTAATATTCCTATAGCACAAAGATATCCACTAATAATCGCACCTGTGAAACCACCACCAGGAAATGTCCAGGATGAAGCGAAATAGAGATTCTCAATTGGTGATTTTTGTTTAACTCGGTTAGGTACAGCCTGTTCCAATGTTTGTGCATAACCATAAATTGAACCTTGTGGATTCAGTGTAAAATGTTCAACAGTTTTTGCTGTTGCAACTTCATAGTAATCAATTTCTTGTTTGATTCCTGGAACTACTCTTTCTAACCTGTCAAATAACATCTGTGCAACTTCTTCTTTCTTTTTATAATATTCTTCTTTTGTTAAATTTTCCCAAACTGATGTGTAATCGGTCATACATATAGAACCCACACCTTTTCCTTTTTGTGCCAACTGAGAGTCAATTTGACTATAATCAACGAAAGCAAAATTCTTAGAAGACAAATCCCCTTTCATACAACGACCCAAATCATTCTGGTTTTTCACTTTACTATCTAAGATAAATGTTGAGTAGCATTTGTTCCCTATTTCTTTTATTGGTTTCTTAAAGCCAATATATATCGAAAAGACTGAGCAAGAGTTTTTGAAATTCATCGTTTTTGTTTTTAAAACAGCTGCTTCATCTGAAGATAATAAATTATTCACAACATTGGGAATAGCAGCATTTGCAATGATTTTTTCAGCAAAACTTTTCTTTATCTCTATATTTTCACCCCTTGTTTTTCTATATTCAACCCCTATAGCTCGATTATTCTCAACTATAATCTTCTCAACT
>JAGLXK010000587.1 GCA_023132955.1 Candidatus Heimdallarchaeota archaeon | reverse complement strand
TGATCCTCATCGAAATAAGATTCTATTTGTTCGTTTAATGTCTGTTGAATTAACTTAGACAAGGTATCCCCATAGTGTGTATCCTTTAGATGGAGATCTACACAAGATTCTAAATACTTTAGAACTCCTTTAATGATAAAATCTCTAAAACAGAGTCCTTCATAGAATAATGCATAAAACTCAACAAAGCTTGATAAAATACTTGGCCAGCTAAAAACAATCTCAACTTCAATTTCAGAGAGTTTTTTTATATCAAAATTCTTACATTCTTCCAAAACTTTAATTAAGTCTTTACTTATATTCTTTTTAGTTTCTGTTGAAACTTGGTTGTTCATACCTAAATCACTTTCCTGTGGTTTTTTGTGAGCTGTCAAACAATAAAAGAAACTAATCAAATTTAGAAATTATTAACCATTGGTTTTTCTTATCTAATTCTATTTTGATTAATTCTTTATCCTTGAAAGGAAATCCTTCCTCTTTTACTATATCCGCAGGTATAGTTAGATAAAGTGTTTCTGCTTTTGGATTCCTTTTCACGAGCTTCGAAGTTCCTTTTAGTCCTGGATTCATATAACTCACAACTATAACAATTATAACAATTTATATAAACTTTCTGATTGGAACTGATGTTGGTAATCTACTTACATCACTTCTTCCACTTTTTTTTCCAATCGTTTGACGATTTCTAGAATATTATCTATCTCAAGTTTGTACTTTTCTGAAAGGTCTTTCTGTATTTTTTGTTCAGACGTTTCTTGTTCTGATTTTAGTTCTTCAATTACTCTTCTTGCACTTATATGTAGTTTTTTCGTATCTTCTTGAAGTTGTTCGATTGTAACTAATTGATCTCTCAAGTAGGGATTACTAATTTGTACAGATTCAATTCGACCTAAAAAGAGTAAATGGCTGTCTGTTGCAGTTCTCATAAAATCCGTTAGATTCTGGTATTCTGAGAAATCTTTGATACATTCTTGAACTTCTTTGAATTTATCCTCTGCAAGAAGAAATGTTATTTTTTTCATACTTCATACATCCTTTTGACACATACGATATTATCCGATAGATTTATCAATCTATCTGTATATTGTTGCAATATACGATATAATCGTATTCTATCCGACGTGATAAAATGAAAACAACACTTGTATTAAGACGAAGCAATCAGGTAACAATTCCTAAACATATCTGTGAAGTTTTAGGTCTTGAAAAAGACGATGTTATAGAAATTGAGCTCAAGAAAATTGCTAAACAAGAATCTGAAAATGAAACAGCATAGAATCTATTTACATAGAGGATATAAAATGATATTAACTGAAAAGAAACTAGAATATTTTTTTCATAGAATTCCAATTTCTTCTAGACAAGCTAGTATCTTGAGACAGGTAATTCATCAACTCGCAACAATCCGAGCTAGAAAAGAAAGATATTCACATCCTGTTCAAAAGCATTATGCTGAAGTTTATAATCATTTCAAGAGTTATTTCAATCTATCTAAATATTCA
>JAGLXK010000586.1 GCA_023132955.1 Candidatus Heimdallarchaeota archaeon | reverse complement strand
CACACCAACTCCGTCAACCGTTTCAATAAGTGTTGACACTTCTGAAATAAATTGTGCAGTAAATGATACATTCAGATTTAGAATCAAATACACTGAAGGATTTAGAGAGACTCCAACTTCAGAAATTTGGAATCAAGGCAATGCTACATCTGGCAATTATGATCTAACTATAGTTGAAAATCCGAAACCAACTAGAACAAACATTTCCTTTCTAGGTTTAATTCTTCCTCTCTTTGTTGTCGCAACTATAATACTCTTAAGAAGAAGGTGTAAGCAATAATGCAATTGAAAAAGACCAAGTTATTGTTTATAGTCGCTTTAATTACACTCATTCCATTCGTAACTGGAGCTGATGCCTTGTCCTATGCTGTGGATATTTATCGCATACCTCAGACAGTTAATGTTGGTGATGAAGCAACCATATATGTTACTGTAATGAATCCTGCAGCTGGAGAAGAAATTGTAGAAGGTACATACTTAGAGTATAAAGTGAACGGCATAAGGTATGCAGACATATATCCTGAACAATCACTTCCTGCTCAGATGCAAACACTGACTTGGACAATTAGTCTCTTTGAAGAGAATGATTATGTTGGATATAAAGTTCATCTAGATTTTCTATATGCAAACAGCTATGAAAGCGACTGGATGTATTTCAGAGAAGGAGAAGAAACAACTACTGATCCTCTTCCTAAACCTCCTAGAGAACCTCTTACTCGGATGCAAATAATTTACATTGCATGTGGCGTAGTTGTTGGAGTAGCTTTTATAGCAGTAGCAATCGTGCTGATAAACAGGAGAAGATAAAAAATGAAAACAAAAAAAATCTTTTTAACTTCACTTAGTTTGACATTTGTGTTCTTGTTTATTATTGCTTCAAATGTTAGTGCTGTAGTGGTTGTCGATTACATAGACTATCCAGAGACAGTCAAACTAGATGAAACAGCGGTTATTGATGTTATAGTTCATCTTGAGTATTTACATATATGTGACCGAATTGTTGGACCAGAAGCTTGTCTCTTCTATTCTATTAATTCTTTAAGTGTAGCACATGGTGGGCTTTTCATTCCAGTTTTTGTAGGTCGAATGACTATTCCAGCTTCAATAACTTTTAGTATACCTGTTTCTACGCTTGAAGTTGGCGATGTTATCAGATTTGAATTCAGAACTGACTGGAAGAATATTTGGGATCTTGAAACAGGGTTGGTTGTTTCAGATATTTACAGAATAGACATTGAACAAGAAGAACAAACCACCACCGATGAAACCACAACAACCGATAAAACTGGTGGAATAAATAGAACAGATGTACCTTTAGCTGGCATAATTGCAATAGGCATAAGTCTTACTCTTGTTGCAGTCGCAGTGATATTTAACATAATAAAAAAGAAAACAAACTGATAAAAATGATTAATCAAAAAAAAATTTATTCTTTACTCTTACTGCTCATTTTAGTAGTACCCATGCTGATTTCCCCTAATCAGTACCAAGTTGATGGAGAAATTGAAGAATTATCAGAATCTATAAACAATATTCCAGCAATAGATCCAATTTCTAATGATGTTAATCCATCAACACCTGCAACTAAACAATC
>JAGLXK010000585.1 GCA_023132955.1 Candidatus Heimdallarchaeota archaeon | reverse complement strand
ATGGACAAATATATCTTGAAGATTTCAATAATGAAGTATCTTCTTTGGATATAGAAATTCAACCTTATGAATGGAATACTTTGTCACTCTATTCTTTTGAATTTTCAACCACTCATGAATTTAATTATACTGTAGAAATAAATGGGCTAGAAGGAAGTTCATATTATTGTCCAGCAAATTCTGGAGATGAGTTAATACTTGGGATAACAACAACTTCATCTCCATTATTTCTGAGAGAGTTAAGTTGGACTATAATAGAATTGCATGAAAATTTTGATCAAGGGATGATTGCTGAACATAACATTCAGGAGCTAGACATTTGGGTAATTGATGATAATTTCTCAATTTCAAACAGTTACATTACAAAAATAAATCTTGGAGACGGCGGAACATTATCTTCCTCTTCAAGCTATTTGGTGTTAGATGAAGGAATTGAAATTTCATATTATTTCTCAGATTTGATGTTTCAATCTTTTCAAGATTTCTATTTCTGGATTGCATCTGAGGTATTCTCACTAAATACACAGGTAGTTATTAATGGTGGATATTCTCTATCTTCATCAGGCATTAGACATAATACAGATTACAAGATTGCATATGATGATATTGGAGAATATCTAGAAACTCTCACAATAGTATCAATTCAAGATATCTCATACATTAACTCTTTTGTTCTTTGGGGAAATTACTCAATAACAGACTATTATACTGATTTTAGTGATGGGCAAAGTGTTTTAGATGATTGGACATTTGGCGAAACAGAAAACATAGAAGTGGTTAATTCTGGTGACTTACTCTACTTACCTGAAGATCCTTACACTTCTGAAGGTACTATTTGTTATTTTGACAATTACTTTGTAGATTTTAGTTTGATGGCAGAAGTAAATATCTCATATGAATTGCCTAGTATTAAATCAGGCCTTGTATTTCATTCTCCTCAGAAAAATGCATTCGAAAAAGATGTTTTTACTGGCTTTATGCTATACATGTCTGGTTCGTACTCTTTCGTTCAGGACTACTGGAGTCTTGCCATTTCACTACTTAAATATATAAATGGTTCAATTACATCAATCGGTTTTGTAGATGTATCCGGTTTTCTCAATGGTTACACTCCAAAATTGACATACGGTGCTTCTGTAACAAGTTATATGAATTTTGTAGAAATTGAGATTTTCTTCCAAGGTCAATCATTAGAAAAATTTGTTTCTACTCCTATATCCGAGGGTGGTTATACTGGTTTATATCTACAACCAGGCGCTGATTCTGTAGCCCATTGGAGTGCAATTTCATCGTTTTCAGTCTATCATAAGTATTATCATCCTGTTTCAGAGCATAATGAATATGATACATCAGATAAGGCGAATTTTTTTGTTGCTGGAAAACTGCACATAGATTCTGGAATATTTGAAACTGAACTCTTGGATTTAAATCAACAACAAACTCTTACATTCGTTTGGGAAATCGAACATTGGGATTTAGATATCTTTGCAGGATTGGAACAAGGTTCTTCGAAATATGGTTTCTGGTTCTTCGATGGAGATGTATTTTCATATGATGACGGAGTTACTACACTTCTCGTTGAAGATTGGTGTAATAACAATACCTTTAGAACATTATATCTTACAGTAGTTTTTGGTTTTGGAAATGGTACTTTTAATATGCAATTATTCTCGGATAAAACTTACCGCCCAGATATTGGTGATGAGCTTTATGTTTCCTTTGATACTTCTTTTACTTCTCCCCAATTCAAGATTAAATATCTAACTTCCAACCAAGCTGATTTTATCATTGATTCTGTTGAACTTGGAGGAATTTATCCTGTTGATGTAGAATTTGATGATGGTTCAGAAACTCATGCAGTTAGAGGTTCTGGATACCTCGCAGACTACTATTTACAGGCCACATCTCAAGGAAGTTTGAAAATTGATTCTTCCACTACTGATACTTGGATGTCTAGAGATTTTTATGTTTTAGAAGGTCAAAATACAACAATTTCCTTCAGTTACCTATCTCCTAAATATCATTATGAGCCTTATTGCATAACCATTTACAAAAATCAAGAGATCTATTTGAATATCTCAATCTCCAGTTATAGTTACAATAAAGAAGAGATGGTAGTATCAGTAATAAATAATCAAATATTGGAGACTCTCTACAGTTTCTTAGTTCCTTATTATAAATGGATAAATGTAAAGATAACACTTTCTCCTCTTCTAGTTATAGATTCCAAAATTTCTTTTACAGGTGAAAATCTCTTTGACTCTGCTTCTATTACCTCATATCTAGATTCAAGCTCATACTATACCATGAAAATATTCAAAGAAGAAACTTCTGAAGATGATGGCTTATTTTTCCAATATATTTCTGTTTACAATGGTGCTGGATTCTCCAGTAGTTTCTCGAATGGAGATTTTGATGGATGGACCTTTAGTAATTCGGATTTCTTCTCCTTTTCTCATGAAGTCACAATTATGCCTGACACACTGACTGTTAATGCAGAACCTCTTGGTGGATGGATTGATTTTACTGTTGTAATTGATGATGGAGTCTTTCAAAGAACTACTAGGATGCGTGTTGACGATTTTGAAACTCTTCGTCCTTATCTAATTTACTTACCTTATGGTTTAGATACTACAGAGATTCATAAATATACAATTCTAGTTGATGGAATTCTTACTCTCTATAGCCTATCTTTTCAGCAATCTTTGATAATCAATGATTGGCTTGTCACCAAACCTATAGATAGTCAAAATGAAGAGATTTTAGATGAATTTACTCTAATGGGATATCTTATTGAAGATTTTGAAACTGATATCTTTGATAACATAGATATTGTTGAAGATCCAGAATTTTATTCAGGAAATGTTGGTTATATTACTGGGCAACAGACTTTGATACTTTCCGATTATATAGGTGAATTATGTCAAAATGACCTAGATGTCTCACTATATTATTATTGGAATGGTCTCGGTTGTGACTATCCTTTTCAAATCCAATTGAAAGTTATAGATCCTAAAGATTGGTTACATCCAATTCGAACAGTTAATGCAATAATAATTCCTGAATTATCTGACAATCCAGGAAAATTAAGGTTTAAACAATCAATAGCAACTTCTGATACTGATTATATTCAATTCACTTTTGACTATGTTCCGAATACTTGGTGTTATTTATACATCGATATAGCTTTAGTTATTGCTTATGCTGGAATTACTACAGAAGATATAAGGGATTATTTAGGACTATGGAAATTCGATACTGTTGAATCAATTACTTTCAATCAACCTACTTTTGGTGCTGAAGTCTATATAGATGACATTCAAGTTCATAATATCCATGAACAAGAATCAGAGCCTTCACCTTTTGCTAGAGCATATGTTAAAACTTCCAGTTTAAATTCAGGAGATGAAGGGGTTTGGGTTCCTGAATCTGTTAATTCAAGAGGATTTCTAGATTTCTCCCTTATTTCTGACGATGACTCTGCTTTAGCTACTGAACAAACAGCTTTTACAGTTGAATGTGACCAAGAAGCTGATGTTCTCGTTCATATAACTACAACCCATCCATTTATTTTCTATCAAGGACAAATAGTTGTCTATGAAGGGACTTTATTAGGACTACATGATTATTATTTCAATTTACATTTAGAAACAGGGATTAATAGATTTCATCTAAGATCGATGCACAAAAAGTATAGTGGTTTTCCATGGCAAATCAGAGTCAACTTCATGACTCCCACAAGTGTAAGAGTTGTTTCTAGTACTTATCAAGCTCGAGATTCGTCAACTGTTTTTGGTTTGGATTCTGAGTATCCTATACCAGATTGGTTAGTTTCTGACCGTCCAGTTAATTATGATGATGTAGATTTCATTCCGTACCTTAATAATTATCTTCATTATCTTGAGGATAATGCTGACCACTATTTTGCAACCCGAGCATTACCATTTCCTGGCGAACAGATGAATTATACTATTCATTTAGATGAATATAACAGAGACATAA
This sequence comes from Candidatus Heimdallarchaeota archaeon, assembly GCA_023132955.1. Taxonomy (GTDB): domain Archaea; phylum Asgardarchaeota; class Heimdallarchaeia; order Heimdallarchaeales; family Heimdallarchaeaceae; genus UBA460. The sequence continues at coordinate 2,192 of JAGLXK010000585.1, read as the reverse complement.
CTGAATGGGTTGGTTTTAATGATTTTTATAATGAAACTGGGGTGATGAATTATGTTGACTCCAATTTAAATAATACTCACATTCAATCTGCAGATAAGATAATCTACTATACAAACTTACATTTTCTAAAAGAACTTCAATCTAATACAATCAAAATTCAAACTTGTTTTGATCCATCATTACTTATTGAGGCTATATATTACGACGGACAATATGTCTATGGTAGAATGGGAGAAGTGGGATACAATGATAGTTCTGGTAATTTTAATAGCTATATTTCTGTTTCCTCAGATAATGATTTATACACTCTCTCCATACCTTTAGGTACTCCTTGGGATACTTTTGCTTTTGATCATGAATGGCAAAATTGGGAACACTCAAGATTTGAAAATATTCCTGAAACAGATAATGTTGTTAATATCTCAAATAGCATTAACCCTCTCTCTTCAGGTGTTCATCGTTTTTCAGTAGTCCTACGATGTCCAGATGGTTTAGATTATATTCCTATGAATATTTTTGATCTCCAAGTAAATCTTACTTACTTCGATGATTCCATTAATGTTTTCAATCAAATCACTGATAGTGTTTCAACTAAACAATCACTTCCAGAGACTTCCTTACAATTACAGACAGACCCCGATACCAGACAAATACCTAGTTCAGGATTACAATCAGGAAAACAAAGTTATGCTGGCAAAGAAGTTCTTGAAAGTCAAGTTATTTGGGACGGGATTAATTATCATACAACTAGGGTAGTCAAGATAGGTGTTGATCAGTGGGGAATACATGACGATATGAACGGTGATGGTTATTATGACGAGTCAGATGCTACAGGATTAGCTACCTATATGTTAGTCTTTGATGCTGGTACTAGACATGAAAAAACGGAACTCATTCAACATATGATTGGACCAGAAGGTGGTGGAAGTTCTTCTCAACCCAACAAACTTAGTCCTAGATATACTATGACTACTTCTTTGATGGAATCCATTCTTTATGATAGTTCTAATATTAGATTATCATATAGTCCTGAAAATGTTAAACATCAATCTCCTATCTCTTTAGATTTGGATTTTGATGCATCAAATTTGATTTCTTTCAATCTTGATTGTATGAACAATTCTAACGAAGATATCTCCACAAATCTACTAAATGAGTTTTTCTCTTTAAATTCTGGAAAAATCCAGATTAGATTCAGTTTAACTTCACCCATTCTACTCATAGCAGATAATCAAACTATAGCATTAATGCTAAACTCAATCAATTTGGAGATAGACCAAATAAGAATAGTTTTTGATAAAAGCACGCAGAATATCGAAATTACTTACAGCGATTTAAGAAACTCTGAAATGGTTTCCATTCACTTGCTTTCAAAAATATTTACTCATACAGATCCAGAAAATATTCACAAGAGTTACTACAAATTGGGACAACAGAATGGATTTGCAGTTTATAACTATGAAAAAATAAGTATGATTGCTACTGAGGAAATTCCTTGTCCTCAACATATTTCTTTGAGTGTTTACGACCATATAAGTGAATCTTTGACAATAGCTTCTGGTGCTAAACTCTCAGTTTTAGATGCCTTTCAATCCCTCTTTAGAGACATTTGGTTAAGGAATTTTGATATTAACTTCCCATTTGGTTCAAGAGATGATTCAGGGAACAACGGTAATGATCCAGGTGGTAATCCTGAACAGAGTAGAATTGAATATCTAACAATTATTTTCAATTCAGTTGTTTATGAGATCTTTGGTGATGCTTTGTCAACATTTCTTGGTATCATTAATTGGCTTGTCCGATTGTTTGAGGATATAGTTAGTGCATTTCAAAAATTACTTGATTCCCTTGAAAACTTCTTAGCCAAAGCTTTCGCTTGGATAGCTAATGCTTGGAAGAAATTAATCAATTTCTTGAAAATCATAGGTATGGCTATTGTTAATTTTTTCAAATTTATTGGCAAACTTGTTGTACAACTAGCTAAAGGTATTGCAACACTACTAGCAGATTTAGCAAGGGTATTGGTTCTGTTTCTATTTTCGATTCTTTTTGGAACTAACATCGGTCTTTATGATAGTACTGATATTCTCTACTCAGCTGGTGATGAGGTATTTGACGAAGAAACTACTAAAGACTATCCTCATGTTTACAAAATTGACCATGTCCTTGATGTTGCTGCTGGCAAAAACGAT
>JAGLXK010000584.1 GCA_023132955.1 Candidatus Heimdallarchaeota archaeon | reverse complement strand
GCAGTATTTTACAATATAATGAAAGAAAGAAGAGAATAACTACTCGTTTCATTAGAAGTTCAATATACAGTCAATTCTTTATAAATCATTTTGGTTATTATAAGATAAATTTATATTATGTGTTTCGACACGTGAAAGATGATTAGTTGAGAAGAAGATGAGTAAAAAAATTGAAGCAATGAAAATTATGTCCAAAATAGAAATTGAAAACTTAAAAAGTATCTCAAATATAAAAATAGAATGTAAGCCTTTTAATTTATTTATTGGCGAAAATGGTACTGGAAAATCATCAGTTTTAGAAGCTATAGGTTTTCTTCTTCAATCATTAGGTAATCCTATAATTAGTGGTCATTTAACTGATTGGGGATCTATGGTAAAGATATTTCGAGAAAAAAAATTTGATATCCCCATAAAATTCCATGCTGAATTTCAAATACCTTTTAGTTTATATTCAGAACAAGGAATCGATTACCTTTTTGCAAATCGTTTATCCTATGATGTTTTAATAGAAAAACTCATATCAACACAATCAGAACAGAATTTTCAAATTTCTGCTATTGGAGAATTATTTTATAATGGTGAGTCTATAACTCCTAAATGGTATGGAGAGACAATTTATAATCAGAAAGGAGATGTTAAAGGCAGTTCTTTAAATGCATCTGAATTAAGTAAGAGTTTTGATTCAATTTTTAAAGATGCTATAGAAAAAAATGAATTAACTGGAAATTTTGAAGGAGGAAGCTATGGTGGATCAAGTGGTTTGTGGGCTATTAGTATTCAAAAAAATTTAGTAAATGAATCTCAGATTATAGATAAACTATCTTTTAACTTAGGAGAACATAGACCTTTTGCGAGAAAAATACCCGCAAATAGGCTCATATCAAAATGGTTCTTTGATTACGAGGATACACCTCCAAAATATATTAATTTAGAAGATAATGGTCAATCTTTGTCAACATTCTTGTTATATCTTCTAGATAGAGAGTTTGAAGATTTTTGGAAAAAACTTCAAAATTGGCTTGAATTTTTTGATTTAAGTAATTTTAAAATAACACCAAAGCCAAATAAATTACTTGCATTAGACATAGTTGATAAGAATCTAGATGTAACTGTAGATATAAATGCTATTGGTTCTGGAATGAATCAGCTTATTGGGTTGATAATTTCTTGCTTACTTGCCAAAGAAGGAGAAATACTCCTAATCGAAGAACCTGAGATTCATTTACATCCAAAATATCAAGCGAAGATTACGGATCTTTTGATTGAAACAGTAAAAAGAGGAATTCAAATATTTGTAACAACTCATTCAGAGTATATGTTATTACGATTACAAAGAAAAATTGCTGAAAAAAACATTTTTACTGATCATGTAAGTATTCATGAATTTAAAAGGGAAAATGGTGTTTCTCGTTCTGTACCTATTAGAATTGATTCAAATGGTTATTTTTCAG
>JAGLXK010000583.1 GCA_023132955.1 Candidatus Heimdallarchaeota archaeon | reverse complement strand
GGGGAAAGATCTATGCCTATGGCCGCTAGAGAATTACATCCTGGGGCAATATATCTTCATGGAGGTAAACATTACAGATCTTCAACTTTCAAGTATGATAATCGATTTGGTGGTGGAGAAATACTCTTACAGCCTATACCACCTATAAATCAGAAAACAACGGCTAATCGATATGCAATTCCATCTATATTGGTCGTGAATGAAAGAAAAAAGGTTCTTGGAACAGAGGTCATTTATTGTGATTTACAAATAACTGAACAAGTTACTGGTTATAATGTCAATGATATCTTTACAAACAAACTTCTTGAAACTAAAACCTTTGATGAGCCCATAATTTACTCTTTTCGAACAAAAGGATTCATGTTCACAATGCCAAAACCAATAGAACTTCTAAACACTTTTGCATACTTACCAGAAGATGTTTTGTTAAATGGAACCTTTCACGCAGTTGAACATGTTGTGATTGAATCTAGTTCAATGTTAACTGGAGGAGGAAGTTCTGAGATTGGAGGAATATCCATGGGTAAATCTGGAGCAATTTTTGTATATGATGGTGCAAAAGGTGGAAGTGGATTATCCAAACTTCTATATGATAAACTGGAAGAAGGTTTCAACCGTTCACTGAAAATTCTGGAAAACTGCACTTGTAAAACCTCTGATGGTTGTCCAAGATGCACTTATTCTTACCAATGTGGTAACAACAATCAACCTTTGAACAAGACTGGTGCCATTGAATCAATAAAACTTCTAAATAAATCTAAATTGAAGATTATAGACAACTATGCAGAATATGATGCATATGTGTGAAGGCGTTTTTTCATCAACAAGATTGTTTCCCAAAAATCTGAAGTGTAATACTGGGAATATGTCTGCAATCATATCTCTATCTCATGTGCTTTTATGTTATTTTTCAGTTCTTTAAACTTAACAATGACATTGGATATTGATACTGAGGAGTTTGTTGATATAGCTTTAAATTGTATCTTCCCCTCTACTGAAGAAATAGAACCTTCTATTCTTAAGGAAATAACTCATTTCCTGGAAGAAAATGAAAACAAGGTTGAACCAAAAAATGCAGAAATAGTACGAGGAGAGATACGAAAAGCACTCATACATTTCAAGAATCGACCTTATCTCTATAATACCAGAAAGAAGATGGAGAAGCTCCTAAAGGTAAATGACAATTGGAAAAGGTTCATGATTTCACCTAAAACGTTTACTTCTGAACTTAGAGATGCAGGTTTGAACAACGAAGAGATTAATCTTTTAAGAATGTCATTGCAAACTGCTGAAAAATCATACGCGATGATGAAATCCATCCCTTGCCCTCGGAAACCCCTTTGATTTAGAAATTACAAGCAAGTTTTAATACTTTACACCCATATTGAATTTAGTTCGCATATCTTGAGACTAGTTTGAGATTTGATATAACTTGGGGGTTACTACGTGCAAAAGGAAGAACTTAGCGAAGTATTAGATAATTATCTTTTTAGCAATTCCCACTTAGATGCTGAGCAATTAAGCAATAAAATTCAAATTAGTTTAAAAGAAATCAAAGATTATTTCTTTTCCCAACCTGAAAACTGGGGTTTCATAAAAGAGGGGAGTTCCGTGTTTTTTGCTCACGAATTGATTAGGGACAATATCGATGATTTACATGAATCATTTTGGAATTGGTACTTGAAAAACGTGCCTAGTTATAGCGATCTTGCATGGGAGGAAGGGGCAGCAGTTGCAGATACTTCAAGAATTAAAGTTATCCCGCAGCCAAAAATAATTGAAAGCGGTTTAGTGAAAACATTTTCTGCTAGAATTGTGATTCTTGGTGAGGATAAAACAGGAAAACAATCTTTCGTTTATGCTTTAACTGGTGAATCACTTAATAGACCCGCTCCTGGTGTTTATTTCGGAAAAATCAATCGATCTGTTGATGGTTTTAATATTGATTTTGAATGCATCATTCTGGATATTCCTCCTGATTCTCCTTTGTGGATTTATGCAAAAGCAAGTTTTGGAGTTGTTCTAGCATATGATGTAACTGATCTTCAGACTTTTGAGAAACTACAATACTGGTTAGATACTTTTCTTGAAGTATATTCTTATGATCTGTGCCCACCTATCTTACTCCTCGGAACTAAGGTTGATTTAATTGAGAAAAACGAGTTGAATGAATTTGAAGCTGCTGTTGAACTCTTTAGAGAACAGCTGGAGACTAATTATGGAACTATAGCAATAAGTGAGATGGTATCTTTAACTGAAGGTACTAATGTTCAGAATACCTTTCAGAATTTTGCAAAAATAATACGCCAGTGGTATCAGATAATTAAGGAAGAATACTCTGATGATAATCCTGTTGTGTGATTATTATACAATCTGCTTACATTGAGGAAAATATTATAATGCTTCAAATTGTTATACATCCAAGAACCAATACTGAGACTTAAGAGTGAATGAAATGGCTACTTTAAGAAACTTCAAAACCACAAGATTCAATCAAAGGAGAATCAACAAAAAGAGCTTGCGTAAAATACTTATCATTTTTTCGATTTCAATTCTCCTTTTTGCTCTTTCTCTCTATGTTAAGAATCTAATTTCAGAATGGTATTGGAGGGTTCATGGTGCTGGATTTAACTGGTTACACTATGAAGGGTCAGAGGTAGTAAGAGTTTGGTATTTGGAAGCATATTCTGATGCTTCATTTTATTATGAACCATATTTAGAATCTTTTCGCTATGAGAATTGGAATCCTTATGCTGGTGGAGAAGGGCCACTTAACGGATATGCATATGGTCCTATGTTCATTTATGGCTTATATTTTGTCTCCCTTTTTGTGAGCTTATTTTTCCCTCAATTTGATAAGCCCGAATTGATTTCAGAATCAGTAAAATGGACACATATTGTCTTTGATGCATTATCTGTTGTAATGGTTTATTTGATTGTTATTATGCTTAAATCATTTAAAGAGAAGACATTAACAAAACATACTCTAGGAATCCTATCTGCTGCAATTTTTAATATGATGCCTATTAATCTTCTATATGTTGATTCAGTATTCTTGAATACACCTCAAATGACTTTCTTCACTCTAACTTGCTTGTTACTATTCATAAAAGATAAGTATAGACTAACAGGTTTCTTTCTTTCAGTTGCATGGTTATCGAAACAGATGCCATTATTTCTACTGATACCATGGTTCCTAATAATTTGGAAGAAAATGGACTTACGAGCTGCATTTAGAGATTTTCTTTTCCCATTTTTAATCTCAACATTTATTCTTTCTCTTCCTTGGTTATTCATGACACCTGTTGAATATGCTTGGAGAGTTATTGGACCAGGAAAACCTTTAGCATTTTTAGATTTAGAACATACAGGTCATACAGTTTCTTTGGCTCATAGTTTCCTGTTTCTTGGAAATCAGAGTCTAGCGAATTTTTACCATGTAATTAATAAATATATGATCCCCTTTCTCCTATTTTACGGCATTACAGCTGTTTTTGCTTACTTTAATGGGAAGAAAATAGGCGAGAATGAAAACTATCAAATTATATTCGCTACATGGATTATAATTAACACTCATCTATTCATCTCAAGAGGGATTTACAAATACTATAATGCGTTTATCACTCCATTTGTTGTACTCAGTTTATTAACTTTCATTGAGGAAAAAAGCTCTAATCTGATAAAAAGAATTAAACCCAAGAAATTCAAGCATCTGTCAGATATAAAAATGGAACTCTCTACTGATAGAGAAAATTATGCGCTGGCAGATAATGAGCGGATTTCATTTGGTATCATAAGCGCAGTATTTGTCTTATTGAGTGCTCTCTTCTATTACTTTAATTTTGTAATTATAGCCAAATCCAGATATTTGCATCCACTGTTTTTACTTATTCTATTTGTGGTTATAAGCCTATTACTTCCCCCTTCTATTTATCTCAGCATATTTGACGAAAGAAATTATAAAATGATAAAAACTGATGTAATTTATATTTATACCCAAACAAAATTTGGGCTCAAAAGAGCCAAATCGTCCTTTATTGATGCATTGATTCATTTTTACAATAAGTTGAAACGAGGAATTATAAGCATTAATAAATTATTTAACAAACAAGACAGAACTGAATAATCTTTTTAGTTCATTTTCTGTTGAGACAACTAAAATTTCACTTGCCCGAATCCTCAAAAGTTATAAACTACGTTCTCTATATACTATTCAAAGTAAAATCGAGTGTATCAGATGTTTCACAGATTGCTTAAGTCCTCTAGAGGTGTTTCTGAAGTTCTTGCCACTGTAATTATTATCTCTCTCGTTGTAGGAGCAAGTGCACTAGTTGGATCCATTCTGTTAAATGTAGATGTAGTAGATTTATTCGGCTATCTAGATACTCCTCAAAAAAAAGACGTTGCAATCTCTCTAAACATCCTAATAATAAATGACACAGATTTAGACACTTTGTCCGATACAATGATTTTCTATCTGTCATTAGATGCAGAATCGCCCTCTATTTACATTCAGGACTTTGATATACTTCTTCCAACAGGGCAGGTTTTGGATGATCTGAACCCGTGGTTAATAACTGGAACATCACAGCCATGGAATGACGAATATTTTGGTTTTACACTGCAATATGGTTTCATTAATGCATCTTTTACAATCCAAGTAGAAAACTTGAACTTGAACTTGGATGAAGGAGAAATTAGTAGTGGTACTTCTTTCCATATAGTTATTGATTACTCTTACATGTCAGAATTAGGAGGAAAACTAAGAAAAATATCCGCCTTTTATCAAAATCCATTAGTTACTGCTCCTTAATTAGTGAAGAAACTTTTTCCTTTTGTACAATTTCTTAGGGAAATTTCAAATATCTTAAAA
>JAGLXK010000582.1 GCA_023132955.1 Candidatus Heimdallarchaeota archaeon | reverse complement strand
ATTTTCCTTTTATACCCTATTATCTTACAAAAATTATTACTTATATGAAAAAGAAAGAAAAAAGGGATTTTGAATTAGTTTAGTTAGTATCAGGAACATATTTTGTTTCGGATTTAGCAATCTTTACCATATCTTCGTAAGCAGCTTTGACCTTATCTTCTTCACCTATAAATAGAAAATGTAAAGACCCCTCAGCAGACCCAACTCCACTTGATCCAATGTGAAAAACATTCACTTCTGGGTGAAGAACATCAAAAGCTTCCAACTCTGTAAATACTTCTCCAGGAATAGGCATAAGACCTATGGGTAATCCCATCGCATATTCTTTATCTATTGTTTGATTTCCAAGTATCTGGGACAATTCCCAAACACTATCATCTACACTTCTTGAAAGACTAATAGGAACGATAATCTCTATCCCTCTAGCTATAGCTATTGGAAGTATTCCTCCAATTGTTCCTCCAGCAGGGTGAGCTAGATAAACTCCAGCTATCCCATCACTTCCTAAAGTATTTCCACCTTTGAAAATTATGTCACCAGGTTCGAATTCTAAAAGAGCTTCTTGAAAATTATCTACTTCCTTTTTCACACCTTTATTGATGACCACTTCTTTCAATCTTTTGTCAATTTTAAGACCTCCAAAGCGGTATAAGTTCTTTTTATCCCCAGTCATTTGTCCAGCAACATAATGAGGTTTGTCTATAGGTTCTCCTGATAGTTCTTCTAAAACATAAGCTGTTGTTGAACCTCTGGAAACAAAAATACGATGTTTTTCTAATGCTTCTTTGACTTCGGGAAGTTGAGCAATTCCTTTAGCTATTAATCTTTTACATTCAGAATGAGTAAGAACAATAATTGCACGCATGAGATTATTCAATTAAAATAGAATAAAAGTGTTTTCTAAAAATCAAAACTTCTGGTAGTATCCGATTTATTTTCAATGATTTTTTGATAAATAGCTGAAGAACATACGACACATTTTTATTTCAAACAGAAGTATATTTAAGCTTGATTAGCAAGAAAGGTACTCATATGAATGCTAAATCTTCCACAATAAGAGACCAGCCGGATATCCCTTCAAAACCACCCCTATTACGTTTTACAATTGTCGACCTTAGTGGTTTAGCTGTATTTCATAGAGCATATATTAATGAAGTAATGGATGAGTTGTTGTTTTCTGGATTTAGTGCAGCAATGATAGCATTCTCTAGAGAACTAGGCTCGGAGCTTTACTCCATACAAATGGAAGATAGTAATTATTATTTCAGAACTAAGGAGGATTTTATTCTTGTAGTTGGAATGTACCCTAGAGTACGATCTT
>JAGLXK010000581.1 GCA_023132955.1 Candidatus Heimdallarchaeota archaeon | reverse complement strand
AACATCTATATGTTTTTAGAAAACCAAGAGATGATGAGAACATTACTAAATTCAAGTACAGTTCCAAAAATAATGAAATTCTTTAATTAATAATTGATTATTAATGATTCAAGAACTCCATCTCTCCCATTAGGATCACTACTAATGAATCTCCTAGCATGAACTTTCTTGGTTTCAAATCCTTCATATAATTCAGCAATTTTAGGAACATCGGAATTGCTTCCCATCACATAACACCCTCTTTCATCTAGTTCTCTGAATACTTTAGCTAGTCTTTCTTGTTCCTTTATTCCAAAACCTTTAGAAGTATAATCTGTGAAATTAGCTGTATCTGTTAGAGGGATATATGGTGGGTCGAAATAAACAAAATCTCCTTCCTTTGCGTCTTTAACTGATTCTTCGAAATCCTCAGTTGTAATCTCAACGTTTTTCAGACATTCACTAACATTTCTGAGATTGTCTGCATTAAGAATCTGGATATTATCTGGGTAGCGACCAAAAGGAACATTAAACTTACCTTTTGAGTTCACGCGATATAGTCCATTAAAGGCTGTTTTATTCAAATAGAGTAAAAGTGAAGCTTTTTCTACAGTTGAAATATTAGGTTGATCGAATCTATCACGGAGCTTATAATATGATTTTTCATCATATGAGTACTTATTTGCTTTTGAAATGAGTTCTTGAGGCGTATCTTTTACAACACGATAAAAATTCATTAAACGTGAATTAATATCATTGATTGAACCAGTTTTTGGTTTTATCTTGAAAAATACTGCTCCTCCACCAATGAATGGTTCATGATATGTTCTTTCTTTATAATCTGCAGGAAACAAATTAATGATGTCTGGAAGTAGGGTTCTTTTGCCACCAGCCCATTTCAATACAGGATTAAACATTACACTATAATTCATGTGAATGTCTTTTTATATATTCATATAAAGCCCGCGCGAAATAAAAAAATTTTCTCTCTCTAATAGTATCTATCATTAAGTAAACTTCTCAATAAA
>JAGLXK010000580.1 GCA_023132955.1 Candidatus Heimdallarchaeota archaeon | reverse complement strand
ATGGATAATCTAGCTTGATCCAAACCTTGATTCTGTCTTTAAGCGCTTCCGAGATTCTATGGGTTCCGGCCATGTCTCCGGGGTTTGCGGCGCAGATCAAGAAAAATGACTCGTCAGCTTTTATTCTCCCTAACCTTGGAAGTAAAATGCTTCTCTCTTCTAATGGTTCGAGAAAAGTGTTTTGTGCAAACTCTGTAGCTCTATTAAGCTCGTTTGCTAAGAAAAGTCCACCTGATACCATCATCTTAGTTAATGCACCAGGGATGAATGATTTTTTCGAAAACCCTCTTCGAATTGTTTCAGCGGGGTCAAAAGAGCCTATAAAGTGTGCAGGTTTTGTGGATTCATCCATTGTCATCCACTCAAAATCTCTTTCTTGGGAAGAAGCGAAACTACGTGCTAACAATGTTTTGCCGGTTCCTGGGGGCCCTACTAACATTGGCGTTAATTGACATGCCATTGAATCTTCCAACAGTTCGAATGCATCTTTGTATTGTCCTTTATTAACTAGTTCTACATCTGGCGTATTATCTTTAACAAACAGTGTATCTATTTTATCATAAAAAGTATCTTCAGATAGCTCTTTAATGGGAGTTTTCTTAGAACTTGATGATCCAGTTGTAGAAGTAGACTTAGGTGATTTTTTTCTGGGGGGATTTGTCTTTTTTGTACTCATATCTCATCAAGAAGAGTATACTTATTTGACTATTTAAAGCCGAATTTTTCGATAATTCTGACGTTTGGGGGGATTTGTGGACTTTATATATTATCATTTAGTATAATATGGAATCTCAGTTTTTGTAGAAGAGAAAAATTCAATATTTTTTCCCATTTTGATATCTGAAAAAACATTTTCTCATTCTGCCATTTTATTTCCTTAGTTTGAATACTTCTATTTGACTAAAGCTTGTTTGATGGTTTAACTTGACAATACTTTAAATAATTCTCGAAGATAGTACTTTCGATGAAAATTTCAAAATTCCACGTTATTTATTTGATACTTCTTATTTCAATATCAGTAATTATCCCAGTTATTCTAACAAGAGATCATCCAGATAAACCAATTGTTATTTATTCTGATGAGGATTTTGATAGATATAATTTTGCAGGAACAGGAACCGTTACTGATCCATTTCTGATTGAAAATCTTCAAATTACCCGAAATACTGAGGAATTCGATCCTGACTCTGGAATAGGTATTAGGATATATAACACTTCTAAACACTTTGTTATTCAGAATTGTAGAATCATAGGTTATCTTGGGGGAATTTTCCTTTACAAAATAACAAATGGAACAGGGAAAATAATTAACAACAATATTTCTAACACTTTTGATTGGTTTTCAGGAATTGATATTTATTATTCAAATCACATTACAATAGAAAATAATACAATAATGTACACTGATGTAGGTATATCATTATATAAAAGCCATAATTCAGAAATTTCTAATAATATAGTTTGCAGAAACGATATTGGAATCATGATAGATTACTCTCATTTTGTGGATGTTATGAAGAATAATTGTAGCGAAAACAAGTGGGGGTTTTATATTTCTGATTCTAATTTCACGAATATTGTTCTAAATCATTTCTTTAAGAATTCACGTTGGTGGGAAGTTGATCCTTCTAATGTTGGAACTGGAATAGAAATTCATTTTGGATTTAACTTGAATATCTGTAACAACACTATATCAGAAAACAACAGATTTGGTATTTATGCGGTTTTTCTTTATTTGAGTTCTATATCGTTTAATAACATAAGCTTCAATCATATATCTACAACATTTGGAAATGGAATTAGGCTAGAGGGTTCAAATTATAACAATATTACCTATAATCTAGTTGAAAAAAATAGAAAATATGGAATATTTATAGAACAATCAATAGATAACATAATTCACCATAATGCTTTCATACAAAACAGTCAGCAGCCCAGTGCAAATGTAATATCAACATATTATTCAAACAACACCTGGTTCGATATAGCGAATATGGAAGGGAACTATTGGGAAGGATGGAACACAAGTATTCCTTTTGCAATTCAAGGTGAAACAACAGTAGATCCTTATCCTCTTGAAGAAAATCCAGTTGAATTAGAACTTTACTTCATCGTACTAGAGAGATAAAATATAAGAACTAAGATTCACTTCAAAGATGTCATTCTATTTCTTCACAATGAAAACTTACATTTGACTAAATATTGTTGATTAGTTTAATTTAACAATATTTTAAATATACTCAAAGCTTATTGTTTGTGATGAAACAATCCAATATCAATTTTACTTCATTGATACTACTTTTAATGCTAGCAGCTATTGTTCCTATTATTCTTACAATTGATTATCCAGATAAAGCAATTTTGATCCTTTCTGATTATGATTTTGACAATTACGATTTTGCTGGATCTGGAACAGCTGAAGACCCTTTTTTAATTGAAGATCTAAAAATCACTAAAGAACCCAAAGGTGAGTATATGTATGCAATTAAGATTTTCAACACAGCTAAGCACTTTGTGATTCAGAATTGTAGAATAGAAGATTACCATGGAGGAATATCCTTATCGCAGAATGCAAATGGAACAGCGAAAATAATTAACAATTATATTTACAAATGTGATAGCTTTGAGGGATTAAGTGTTGATAATTCGAATCAAGTCACTATTGCTAATAACACAATAATACAATCTGAATTTGCAATATCGTTAAGCAGAAGCGATAATTCAACTATCTGGAA
>JAGLXK010000058.1 GCA_023132955.1 Candidatus Heimdallarchaeota archaeon | reverse complement strand
CTCTTTACTCTCGTTCAATAGCTACCAGTGTATCCTATGGTCTAGTAAATCCATTTGTCTCATTTATTTCTTTAAATTTAGGTGCATCAGCTGGAATCTTGGGTTGGATTCAAGCAATAGCTAACCTTCTAAGACAATTTTTGGATCCTTTTTTTGGACGACTTTCAGATATGGTTAGAAGAAGAATTCCCTTCATAGTTATTTCAACTATCACTTGGATTATTCCTTACGCATTTCTTTATTGGGTTAAGGCGCCTGAATTTGTTATTCTCATCGTAGCAATTGTTAACATCTTGTTGAGTTTAGGTAACCCTGCATGGAATGCTTTACAGAATGAACTTTTTCCAAAAGAGGTTAGAGGTAAACTTACTGGTAGGGTTTTCTGGTTTGGATCATTTGGCAGTATGATTGCTACACTTTTTACTGGAGTAATACTTACTTTTGCCTTTGGAGAAAACATCGAGTATCAAAAGTATATCCTCATCCCTGTTGGTCTAGGAGTTTTGATTTCCATTATAGCAGTACTTCCTTTCAGAAAGATAGAAGAACCACTAAAAAGGGAAGGAGTGCAATTTGAAAAAATTGATGGAAATTTGAAAGATGGAATTAAAGAAATTTTTAGGAATAAACCTTTCAGAAAATTTGTGCTTCTATATTCAATCTTTGGACTGTTTTGGACTTTTTCTTGGCCATTATTTAGTCTTAAACAGATTAATATTTTGAATGCAACAGCAGTTGAAGTCGCTTTGCTTGAAATAATCTTTGCAGTTACAACAATATTGTTTATTATGTTGGGAGCTAAAATAGCAGATAAGTTTGGAAGAACAAAACTCATTCTAATTAATCGTATGATTTTGTTTCTCTTCCCTCTTGGATATATTTTTGCTTCTGAAATCTGGCATCTTTATTTGGTGCACTTCTTTATTGCAGGTATATTCAATCTAAGTATTGCAGGAGTGAATGCATACATTTTAGACATAATACCTAGAAAAAATGGTGGGTTGTATTTTGGTGTTCTAGGTTTGGTTACAGGAGTATTCTACTTTGTAGGAACTCTACTAGGTGGATATTTAGTCCAAGTTCTACAAAATTGGTATTCGCAAGAAGTTTCTCTTACTATAGCTCTTGCTTTTGTTACTGTAATAAGATTCACATTAGGTTTCATGTTCCTTTCATTGAAGGAAGTGAAGCAATTTTCTTCATCCTTTAGAGAATTACCACATTATGCTTTATCGAGTTTTGTGAATTTTGTGAGAAAACCATTTCAAGGAAAGAAGTAATTATTTTCAATTTTCAGATATAAGTTGCGTGTTGCTTCAGTTCAATTTATAAACGTAAGAATTTCTTTGCTCATGAAGGTGGATATTGAAAATGGATGCTATAGAAAAAATAGGCAAACATATGCTTGTAGACGGTTATCCTTTAGTGCTTGATTTGAAGAAAAGTCATGGATGCAGATTAGTTGATAAAAAGAATGATATAACCTATCTTGATTTCTTTTCATTCTTTGCTTCATCACCTGTTGGTATGAATCATCCTGCAATGATGGAGAAGGATTTTCTAAATCATTTAGCAGAAGTTGCAGTAAATAAGCCCAGTTGTTCAGATTTCTATACTGATGAAATGGGTGATTTTGTGGAAACTTTTAGTAGAGTAGGGATTCCCAACGACATGCCAAATCTTTTCTTGATCTCAGGTGGTGCTTTAGCTGTAGAGAATGCTCTCAAGACTGCTTTTGATTGGAAAGTTAGGAAGAACTTTTCCAAAGGATTTGAAGATGAAGTAGGAAGCAAAGTAATCCATTTTGAGCAATCTTTCCATGGAAGAACAGGATATACTTTAAGTTTAACAAATACTTTTGATTCCAGGAAAACAAAGTATTTCCCTAAATTCAGATGGCCAAGAGTTTCAAATCCTAAAGTAACTTTCCCAATTGAAGACAATTTTGAACAAATTGTTATAGCCGAAGATAAAAGCTGTCAGGAAATACATGATACTATCGAAAAATATG
>JAGLXK010000579.1 GCA_023132955.1 Candidatus Heimdallarchaeota archaeon | reverse complement strand
ATATTCTTTGATTCAGATAGAAAAAGAATGACAACTATTCATGAAAAAGATGGAAAATTGTTCGCTTATATGAAAGGAAGCCCACCAGTAGTTATTACAAGATGTAATTCTGCAATGAAGGATGGAAAGAATCAAAAGATGACTAAGGAACTAGAACAACAGATTCTTGACGCAAACCTAGCAATGTCTGAAAAAGCCTTGAGAGTACTAGCTGTAGCATACAGAGAAGTACCAAAGGGATATGACAAAGAAAAAGTCGATGATATAGAAGATGATATGATTTTCCTAGGACTTACAGGAATGATTGATCCAGCAAGACCAGAAGTAAAAGATGCAATAGAAGAATGTAGGATAGCTGGAATTACAACAGTAATGATAACTGGGGATCAGAAAGCAACAGCTATGGCAGTAGCGGAGGAAATAGGTATTCTGGAAACTGAGGAAGATCTAGTTGTAAGCGGAGATGAGTTTTCTTTAATGCCAGACGATGAACTGGAAGGAAAAATAGAGAAAATAAAAGTTTACTCGAGAATGAGTCCAAAAGACAAATACAGAGTAGTAGAAACTTTGCAAAAACTAGACCATATAGTAGCGTGTACCGGTGACGGAGTCAACGACGCACCCGCGATCAAGAAAAGTGATATAGGTGTCGCCATGGGCATTACAGGTACTGATGTGACCAAAGAAGTTGCTGACATGGTTATCACAGATGATGCTTTTAACACCATTGTCAGTGCTGTTGAAGAAGGTCGTAATATCTTTGAAAACATGAAAAAATTCATTCGTTACCTACTCAGTTGTAACTTTGATGAGATTTTCGCTGTTCTCATTGTCTTTTCAATTTGGCAGGAGATTCCCTTCCTTCCTTTACAGATTCTTTTCTTGAACCTGTTAACCGATGCTTTACCCGCTCTTGCTTTATCATTTGATCCATACGATCCTAGTTTAATGAAAAGACCTCCAAGAGGTAAAAAATCTTCTTTTGTTAAAGACATGTACGTCTTTGCTTCTGTAGCAGGTGTGGTGGCTCTAGCTTGTTCTCTAGGTATTTTCCTTTTAGGTTATTTACATCTTGGTAGAGATCCAACCAACGCTCACCATATTCTATTTAGTGAATGGGCAGCTGCTGATGTCTTAGCTAATCCTGAACTTATCTTTTTGGACCAACTTAACCATTATATTGTAGCTTATTCACAGATGATGGCTTTTGTTGCCACGCTCTCATTCGAATTGTGGTTCGT
>JAGLXK010000578.1 GCA_023132955.1 Candidatus Heimdallarchaeota archaeon | reverse complement strand
ACCATGTTACTCTGGTAGTTGATAAGATTTCATCAAAACTAGAAGATCGAATTCCTGCTACATTTCTGAAAATGCTTGAAGTAATTACAGAAACAGTTGAGTCAACACCAAAAAATGTAGGTATTTTCTGTGCAAGTTATGTCATTATGAGAAGTATCCTTGAAACAGGTCTAGAAAGAGCTATATCAAAACCTCTTTTCATTGCTCATCAGGGAATGTCGTCTCGAGAAAACGATAAACTAATTCAGGATTTTAAGAATGAATCCAGGAAGAAGGGGGGCGTGCTAATGTCTGTTCTAGGCGGTAGATCATCCGAAGGAAGTGACTATCCAGGAAGCGAAATGCAAAGTGTAATTATTGTAGGAATCCCTTATGCAAGACCAACTCCTACGGTCAAAGCCAGCATAGAATATTTGGAAAAACAATTTCCAACCAAGGGTAGAGAGTTTGGTTATAATATTCCCGCAATTACAAGAGCGGCTCAAGCAGCAGGAAGACCAATTAGAAGTTTGGAAGATTACGCAGTAATCATGTTACTTGACTATCGTTTTGCTAGACATTATTATAAAAAACATCTCCCTGTATGGTTAAAGGATAACTTGCATCTAGTACAACCAGAAAAGGAAATTTTGCATTCTAAAATTAAACAATTTTATCAATATCATGGAGACTAGTATCTTATCTTTTGGGAAATTGAGAAACTATTTTAAGACTCATAACCAAACAGCAGATATGAAGGTCATTTATGAAATAAAAAACACAAGTGAGTTTCTCAATCAATTAAATCTGATTGCTCAGAAATATGGAGCACATGTCTCAAAACAAGATGAAGGACCGGGTCATTTTATTTTCATCAAATCCAGACTTAAAATTGCTGGAAAACTGAGAGACAACAAACAATTTGCGTATGTTTGGGGAGCTACTGAAGAAGATCTTTCTTTCTTGAATTCTTTCTGGGGAAAACCAGATCAAGTTATAGAACTAAAAATGACACCTCTTGAATTTGCAACCGAGTTAATAGAAATTCCACAAGCAGAAGCACTTACTGTTGAGGAAATAATGCAGATAATGAAGATAACTGAAAGAGATTTTAAGCAATACTCAAGATATATTAAAATGGCTTCAAGAAAATCTGATATCTCCGAAGATGTAAAACGTGCAAATACAATTTTAGAACAGCTGTAGAAAACTTGATTTGGTTTAGACGATACATATTTATTTAGTATTATCTGTATGTATAGTTATGATTAGAAAAAAATATATTGTCTTTTTAGTAATTTTGTCGCTACTTTTACCAGCATTTGTCCCATTTAGTGCAAATCAAAAAGTAACTGTTGCTTCAAATTCTATAGAAAATACAGATAACATAACTTTGGATGCTATTACTACAGAAACATTCTCTGGAATAACAAATATTACTACTTTTGTAGGACCAGATAATGCTCATGAAATAACATTAAATTCCATAAAGAATGCACAAACAACCTTCTATCTTGAAGTATATACATTGTCAAGCGAATCTTTAATAGATGAGCTTATTTCTGCTCATGGCAGAGGAGTTACAGTTATTGTACAACTTTCAGATGATCGTGTTAATAGCTATGAAGATGAATACACTGAAGAAGCTGCATGGAGGCTAGATAATGCAGGAATTGATGTTTACTGGACAAGTAGTTCTTTCACTTTCACACACGCTAAATTCTGGATTGTTGATAGTCAAGAAGTTTATGTATACTCTGGAAACTGGGCTCCTTCAAGTATTCCTGAATCTCCAGAAGCAAGAACTAATAGAGAGATGGGATTTATTTTTAATAATGCTGCAATTGCATCATACTTTGAAGGTGTCTTCATTGATGATGGGTGGATTTCTACTGCATACGATTCTGCAATTGGACATACTGGAAATCTTCAAGCTCCTGAAACTAGTGGAACTTATGAACATCCATTTTCTCCATCTACCTTCGTTGAGTATGCTGAAGTGACACCTATTTTCTCTCCAGATAACAGTTTTGAATTACTTTCTAACTTAATTCAATCAGCAGCTACTAGTATCGATTTAGAACTTCAATATATCAAGTTTGATTGTGATTTACTCTATGATGTTATTGATGCTGCTCTAAGAGGGGTTTCAATAAGAGTTCTAATACCAGAACCAGACTCATCAACTGGAAATGTCACAGAAACTTTGATCAACAGTGGTGTTCAAGTTAAGTTTTTCAAAGGGATGTATGATCATAACAAATATGTTTCAGTTGATGGTGAAACTGTTCAAGTTTCAAGTATCAACTGGTCTAATAATTCAATTGAAAATAACAGAGAAGCAGGAGCTATCGTGAAAAATGCTAATGTTGCAGCATATTTCAAAACAGTATTTGATTATGATTGGGCCAATAGTGAAACACCTGTTGGTTTTGCTGCTCCGGTTGCTTTAGTATCTCCAAAAGTAGGAGGAATAGCATCAGGAAGCTTCTTGTTCCAGGCATCATTTGCAATCAATACATACACCTCTGGAGAACTTTTCATCGATGGTACATCTGTTCATATCTGGAGCAGTCCAACAGGAATAGTTGGTACTAGCGTTAATACAGATACATATTCAGATGGTATCCATAACATCAAAATTGTTGGAACACCAACTGTTGGAGATCCAATTGAAGTTGTGAAGAAGATTAACATAATCAATGAAGTAGGTTGGAAACTGTTCATCACTGAAATAAGGTATGATGCTGACGATGAACCTGAAGGGGAATTTGTTGAGATTTATAATGCGTTTGCGTTTGATATTTACCTTGAAAACTGGAAACTAACGGATAGTGAGGGCAATTATATCCTACCAGAAGGGGCACAAATAGCTGCAGATGACATCTTGATATTTGCATACGATAAAACAATATATCTAAGTGAGATGACAGCATTAGGAGTTACAGCTCCTGTAGCTGATTACAATTTAGGTGACATTCAACTAGCTAATACAGGGGATGATCTAAGCTTAAAAGATCCAGCAGATGTCACAAAAGATGCTGTTGCTTGGGGATCTGGAAGTGTAGCAGGAGTTGTTACATGGTCTGGTTCTACTAC
>JAGLXK010000577.1 GCA_023132955.1 Candidatus Heimdallarchaeota archaeon | reverse complement strand
TATAACTCCTGATGCTAAATTCCTAATACAAAATATTTCAGATTTAATTAAAAAACAAGTATTATATAGAGAGATATGTGGAGGATATGATTTCTTTATAAATTCTTTATATATGAACACCATTTTTACTGATTTTTTGACATTTTGTTCGTATAAACTCTCTGTTTATCTTTTAATCGTTTTATCCGAAGAAGACCTTCATAGTACCAGCCTACGATGGTTCTATTCATATATTTCATCGCTCTTTGATGTGTATTTCCTTCATCATCTTCTCGATTGAGAATTATGTGTTTATCTGTAAAGAAAAGGACTATTTCTTCCTTTATGGTAGTTCTTTCAAAGCGGATTATGCTGCATTTCTCTTTTTTTCCTTTATCGATACGGTAACGAAATGCTTTCGAACCATGAATTAGAAGGAATTCTTCAACTGATTCAATTAGTTCTCCATTGAGCATGAATTCAATTTGCCCTTCCTCTTTGTTGATAGTTTGAAAATCTTGTTTTATTACATCAATATCGACTAGTTGTTCAATGAGTTGACTCTCAATAACAGCACCTCGATCCTCAAATAACTCCCACGGTTTATTCGAAGGTGGTAAATTTATGCTGTTAGTTTTATAATAATAGACTGATTCAGTTTGAGGACTGTAGGTGATTTTAGCAACACCAGCAGGATAGACTTTTTCCTTTAAATTGGGTGTGATCTGATTTCTAGATTCATCAAAAACAGATTTGCATGCTTTAACATAACCTTCAGTAATATCAATTTGTTCAAAACCTGAAGATTCTTCTTTATGTTTATTTTTTATATAATTCAGGTTATTTCACCTTTGGCATTTTTTTGAAACGTTTCTTGTAAGAATAGCTTTAATTCGATTAATAAATACACAAAGTATCTAGCTATCCATGAATTTCTCCCAATTTCCTATAAAAGAGATAGGTATCACCTACGCAATATCAACAAGTACTAAACTACAATTTCTTCTCGTAAGGAAGAACTTAAAATCTTTATTTTCACAATCTAAAGGGCTTTTAATCAAAAATCAATGCCATGTACATGAAATCAATTTAGATTGTAGATCTTTCCTAAAAGACTAGAGGTTTGAAATCTGAATAACAGCTAAATGTAGACATAAAAGGAGTGCAAAAACAAGATTTAACCTAATTCAATTTAGGTTCAAAATACTTTAAAGAATTTAAGTAAACATAATATATGGTGATTGAATGAAACAAAGATGGAAGATTATCATTACTAGCTGTACAGTCATGAGTCTTTGCGCTTTAGCTGTCTCCTTACACTTCTATTTTCAATCTCCCCCCCAGAATAACAACAATAATCATATAAACAACAATAATGGGTTCTATGATGCCCTTCTCAACCATATCTATCCTAATCCACTATGGAATGGTTCAGCTTCTGACATAATCCTAGAAAGTGATGATATAATTCATTTCTGCACAACAAATTGTTCAAAATATGGAGATGTAATTGTAAATGACAATCTTATTTATGGTACTTTAAATTTTACCAATGATACTTTCTATGGTTTGCCTTGGGCTGAGAGTTCTATTATCGGTGATTTCTACCAAGTTCGAATAGCATTAGATTCTGAAAAATGTCCAATTATTTACACTTATGCATACAGTGGGTTCGATTATCAATTTGGAGAAATCTTAAAAATAATTAATAACTCTTGGGAAGTTCATCCATTGTTTATTTACTTACCTCTTAACATTAGTGCATTGGCTAGAAGTGCTCTGTTAAATTGGTTTTTTTCAGAAACAGGTGATATAACAATTGCTTATATCTATCAACCTCCATATATTGATGATGGCACCATTCCCTATGTTTATACACCTGTTATATACAATGCCAGTTCTAAACAAGCTACTTTCATGCATGAGATTTTTCCAGAAATCACTAATCACGATGTGCGAGCTCCTGGAGATTT
Source organism: Candidatus Heimdallarchaeota archaeon (assembly GCA_023132955.1). Taxonomy (GTDB): domain Archaea; phylum Asgardarchaeota; class Heimdallarchaeia; order Heimdallarchaeales; family Heimdallarchaeaceae; genus UBA460. Next base: position 3,704 of record JAGLXK010000577.1, on the reverse strand, counting down.
TAAAATTGTAAATTCAACTATTGCTCTTCTTTGGGAAAGAAGAATCAACGATGTACAAAGCTATACTTATCTCGCAATTTGTTGGCCTGTTGAAGGTTGGCAACTGTATATATTTGGAGACGGTTATCCTCCCAGATTCCCAATAGCTATAATTCCAAGAGATGAGGGGTTTGATGTTTTTCATTATGAAAGTGGAAGAGTTAATAATATTAGTAGAATTTTTGTTACAACTTTTTTTAATTCAACTCATTCTGAAACTAAGGAGATCACTACTTTTCCAGGTCAATGGTTCTTTATAGAGGAATCTATATTTGAATTAGATGAAGATAATTATCTTTTTATCTACAATCGCTTCCCCACTCTTCTGGATTCCCATACAGATCTCTATCTTGGAAAGTATAATGGAACAGTTTTTCAAGAAGTAAGGTTAACTAACACACCTAATTTCTCTGAATATTATGCACATGGAGAAAAAGGTGAAAAATATTTTCATTATGTATGGAACAGATACTATGGAAACGAACCTTGGCAAGTTTTCTACTATAGGATATCCTTTTCAGAGTTAGATCAGATGTTTGATTCTGGTTCTTTTTCTCACTCTCCTGACTTTCTGTACTGTTATGCTAAGGATCATTCTGATACTTTATTCTCCTTCCTTGCAAATCTACGAATTATTCTTGTCAAAAGAGAGTATAACAGTATAATTGTTTAATCTATAAAGAGCATGCAAATCACTAAATCGAAATTTGTTTTAAATAGACCTGTTTTATGATAATTTGAAGCAATTTTATAATATATTAGGATATTTAGAACTAACTTAATTGCTGACAACCTATATCTATTCTGAAACTACTGTTTACACGTATTAGTGGTGCTTAAAGAGGGGAATCACCAAAACCAAACTAGAGGACCTCAAATTGAGAAATAATTCATATTTATAACTTTCATTTTACATAATATTATACTAATAATAAACATCTAGATAACTCCTAAATTAGCTTTCACACAAACTTTCTTCCAAAATTTCTATTGTTCGAATGATGTAATCCTTTAACTGTGAATCAGATGTTTCTTGTAATTCTTTAAGTAATGGAATAGCTTTCTTATCTCCTAATTCTCTCAACCCTAGAACAGCATTTTTCTTCAAGGAGATTTCAATAGAAGAGTCATTTATAAAATTGAACAGAAAATCAAAAGTTCTAGAATCTTTTGTTTTGCCTATAGCGTGAATAGCTTCTTTTTGTAATAATCTATCAGTACCTTCTATTATTGATTTGAGATAATCGAAAATTTCTTCCTTCTGTATAAAACCAATTGCTCCAAGAGCTACTCGTCTCACTTCTTGATTTTCATCATTTTCTATGATGTTAATTAGGTGTTTTTTAACACTAAGATCCCCAGTTTTTCCTATATTTATAGCTGAAACACGTCTAATTCGCTCATAAGTATTCTTTAATCCATCAACATAAACAGCAATTAAATTTTCATCATAGAAATTTCCCAGAGCTATTAGAACTTCTGATCTTTGATCTTTATCATATGATTCATCATAAAATATATTTACAATATCTTGAACAACTTTATTGTTTCCTATCTTACCTAGTGCTTGAGCAGCATTTGAACCGGTTTCTTTATTTTTCTCTCTAAGAATATTAATTAGCAAATCTACAGTTTCTTCATCAGTATGTTCACTTATTTCTCTAATAGCTTGCGAAGCAAATGAAATTAAATCTTTGTTATTTGTTTTCAAAGATTCTTTCAATGATTCTAAAGCATCTTTTCCAATCTTTTTTATGGTCTTTATACCCTCAACATAAACTCGAAGATCAACATTTTGTGAACCCATGGCTTCACATACCAATTCTGCTCCTTTCGTCCCCATGTTTACCAGAATATTAGTCACTTCTTTATTTTTTTTGAGTGATAACTGATTTAGTTTTTCCAAAATAGACAATGTTGCTTCTTGTCGAATTTCTCTTTTCTTACTAGTTAAAGCTGAAGTTGATAACTCATCTGCAGAGCTTGGTTCTATTTGATTTAAAGCCCAATAAGCTTTTGACTGAACTTTTTCATCTTCTTCTCCATTTGTGTATATTTTTGTTAATTGTTTCAAAGTTTTCTTATTTCTAAGTCGTCCTAATAAATATATTATTCCAATTTTGGTTTGAACATTATTTGTATCTAACAAAAGTAAAAGAGTTTCAACATCATGAGTTTTTAATATCTTGTCTATAGCCTGAGAAATAAGCACTCTCACTTCCCTGTGATCAGTACTTTCATGAAGTTCTAATAATCGCCCTATAGCTTTCACATCATTTAGCTCTATTACTGTTTGTACATACTCAACTTCCTCTTCAAGTTTCAAAAGCTTTTGACGTTCTTCCTCCGGAAGTAAATCTATTTCTGTCTTTTTATAGGCTTTTAAGAATCGGCTGAATTCACCAATAATATAGCTTTGCTTTTTTATTTCCTTAAGTACTTGTTCTCTACGTAAGATTTTTCGAAAGTAAGGGAACAACTCTTCGTCTTGAAAATAAAGAGAACCTATTAGCAAGGATCTGAATCCTTTGAATATCTTCATAGGGATGGAAGATTCAGTGATTGAGTTTTCTATCACAGTAAGTACTTCTTTTAGAAGTTTTATCCTTTCTCTCTGTAATTTCGTATTTATTGGAACTTGCATAGTTTGAAGCATGAATCCTAGTGCTATTTTAACTACATCGTTGAATTCATTAAAGTTTTCTAGAACAACTCTAACATCATTTTCATCTTTTGTGAAACTAAAAATACCAGCGAAATCCCGCATAAGTTCCTCAGTTTCACCTTCTTTCATCATATTAATGATATAAGATAAAGTAACTTCTTTTGCATTTTTTATCCCTTCAATGGCTCCTTGAACAACCCAACGATTACAATCAGCATTTATTTGTTTAGGAGTACTAGGATTTTGTATGACTTCTTTTAGTTTTTCAATAGCTTTAGGGTGTTTAGTTGTTCCAAGGATTTTAGCAATCTTTACCCTATACGAAAAATCATCGCTTACATCTAATTCATTAATAAGAAAATCTACTGTACTAGTGTCTTTTGACTTAGTTAACTCAATAATTGCTTCTTCATATCCTTTTTCTTTGTTCTTAATTTTTTCAATTAATTCTTCTTTTGTAAAGAAATGCATGATTTTCGAATAAATATGGAGAAGCGTACCTTTAAGCTTTTTGTGTCAAGAAGAGAGGACTAGGTCGAAACTAAAAATCAACTACACTTACAAATTAATAAAATAAGTTACATGAAAATGTAGGTTATTATTAGGTGGGTTTATATAGTTGTCTGTAAATATTACATCAGACTGTAATTTATTCAGATAAGAAAAATTTCTTCCTGAATTTTTTACAATAATCAATAAGGTGATTGCAATGAATTATCAAGAAACTCTGAAAAGTTTGGATCAAGAAATCCGCAGATTAAAAGGAGAATTAAATGATTTAGAGAGAGCCAGAAGATTAGTCAAAAAGAAGAATACCGATACTCAAGTTATTTGGTGACTCCCCCATGAATAGAAAATATAATAGAAAATTTGATGATTGTTATTCTGAATTCAGAGTATCAATGAAGGAATTTGCTAACAGTTTAAAAGAATCTCTCAAAGAAATGACGGATGATCTCAAGGACGATTTATCTGACTTCCGCGAAGAAATCCAAGATTT
>JAGLXK010000576.1 GCA_023132955.1 Candidatus Heimdallarchaeota archaeon | reverse complement strand
GTATAAATTTTAACTCATCTAAAACAAGTTGTTTTGTACTAATAGTTGAAACCATACTCGCTTTAAAATAAATATTTCAGTATTTAAGACTGACAAAATTGCTATTAGCACTCTTTGCTTATTATAAGATAAAACAGATATTATCTAACTGCTTGTTTCTCTTGAATTTCATCAACAGAATAAAAGACGCAAATTCTTTTTATCCCTTTATCCTCGTGAGGTAAAGAGTACCAAGCCCTTATCCTTCCCTTTGGAGCTCCGATTTTCCTGTAAAGTCTCTCAAGGTAACTCATAATACCTTTTTCATCGATTTCTTCACGTGGAATATCAAAATAATTTCTGAATTCCATATACCTAGAATCGAGATTTCACTTCTTTATATGATGTATTACACAGCTGTTACATTTGTACTGCTTGTTAGAACAAAACTTACATAACTTGATCAAGGTAATAATTCAGAAACTAAAAGTTAGTATCTCTCTTTTCCTAGTTTTTAAAATGAAATCTTTCTGACTGATAAACATACTTTTTAACGATTAAAAGATAGGGGAAACAAGAATGCCATTAGATTTAGAAACACCTCTCACTCCAAAGGGAGATCAACCTAAAGCAATAGCTCAATTGATTGAAGGAATAAACAAAGGGCATAAACATCAAACACTTCTAGGTGTTACTGGCTCTGGAAAAACTTTTACCATGGCTTCTATTATTGATAAAATCAAGAAACCTACTTTGATTATGGGTCCTAACAAAACTCTTGTTGCACAGCTTTTTGGTGAATTTAAAACCTTGTTTCCTTCTGCAGCAGTGTGTTATTATGTCAGTTTTTATGATTACTATCAACCAGAAGCCTATCTCCCTTCTAAAGATCTTTACATTGAGAAGGATGTTGATATAAATCGCGAAATTGAGCGTTTACGTCATACAGCTCTTGAAGCTTTAGCTACTCGTGACGATGTAATTGTTTGTGCAACTGTTTCTTGTATTTATGGCACTGGTCCTCCTGATGTATATCGTTCTAGAAGAATAGCTTTGAAAGTAGGTGATACTTTAGATAGGCAGGATTTGATGTTAGAGTTAGTCAAAAACCAATACGAAAGGAATGATGTGATTCTGGATCGTAAAACCTTCAGAGTTAGAGGTGATTCTATTGATATTTTTCCTTTATATAGCGATTATGTTTATCGTATTGAGTTCTTTGGAGACGAGATAGAACGTTTAACTTCTCGACATTCAGTTACAGGAGAAATGATGAAAGAATATGAAGCAATGTCAATTTATCCGGGAACCCAATACCTTGCAAATGATGCTTTCTTTGAATCAGCTCTTGAAGACATAAAGATGGAATTAGATATGCGTTTAGCTGAGTTTGAAAAGGATGACAAAGTAGTAGAGAGACATCGATTGAGGCAAAAAACACTATATGATTTGGAATTATTAAGAGAAACAGGTGGCTGCTCTGGAATAGAAAACTACTCTCGTCATTTTGATAGAAGAAAACCCAGTGAAAAACCTTTTGCTTTGCTTGACCACTTCCCTGAAGATTTCTTGTTTTTTATTGATGAATCCCATCTAACCATCCCCCAACTTCGTGGAATGTATGGTGGAGATTACTCAAGAAAAAAGAATCTAATTGATCATGGTTTCAGACTTCCTTCTGCATTTGATAATCGTCCTTTCAGATTCGAAGAAAC
>JAGLXK010000575.1 GCA_023132955.1 Candidatus Heimdallarchaeota archaeon | reverse complement strand
ATAATAGAGCTGTGTGGGATGTTGTAGCTACTGTGGAATATGAGGATTTATCCACTTCAGTCTATGCAATGAACCATGTTTCAGGAGATTTATACGAATTTATATTCACTATTCCTGATGGAGAAAGTGCTTCTGTTTCGATAGCTGCAAGAGACATAGGTGGAAGGGTAGATGGAGATGTGATAGTTGTTGATAATCCACCCAATGTTCCTGAATTGGGAAACATTTCAGCTGTTATGTATTTGATTCTACTACCTTTGGCAATAGTTCCTATAATAATGAAAAAAAAGAAGAAACTAAAATTGTGATCTTCTTCTTCTTTTCTTTTTCTATTCCAACTAAAACTTTGTTGTGTTCTTTTCTCACACTCTATTAATATTTGATTTTTCTATATTTTTTCACTTCATCCTCTTCCATAATCCTATTACTACTCCCAATTCTATGGTAGTATATTCCATCATTGATAACTTGAATTGGCTCCTTTTTCGCTCTTGGAATGAAAACTGTTAGTATACCTAAATCATTTTCTTTGATTATAGATATTGGTTCAGGTATTACTTTAGGTGAAATGCTTGTTGTACAAATATTCCCAATTTGTTTTTCTATCTTCTCTCTCTCCTCACCATCTATGAAAGAAGGTTTCTTAAAATCATCAACACCAAATATGATAACTCCACCAAATCGATTACTCATAGCAGTAATCAACTTTGCTAATTTCTTAGGATCTGTTATCATTTGTCTTTTTCTATCAATTATTTCCTCTTCATCTTTCGTCAAGAAATTTTCCAATTTTCCATCTAATGCTTCTTTTTTTAATCCCTCAAGAAATCTAAATCTTTTCAAAGTATTAAGATCCTTCCTCATGGCATAAGAGAGACCTAGAAAAACTGCTCCTTGAATTATGAAGAAAACTCCACCAACCATTAAGACTGTTTTTAGCCATAATAACCAAATGAAATAGTAAGCTAAATAGTAAATCAAAATACCAGTTAGTAAGGGGAGAACTGCTTTAAAGAAATTAATTTTTAAGAATTGAAGAAAAATTATAGTATTATCTTTCGCACTTTTTGAGATCATCACCATCACATTTGCTCTGTAGTTTTATATGCATTTCTTCTAACTTCACCAATCTCTTATGAATCTCAGAATATATTGTAATTATAAATTATTTTATTTTATTTCAGAACCTTGAAAGAAAAAGTAAAAAAAGAAGAGATAAATTAGTTTCTTCTTTTAAGTCTAAAAACTATAAATGCTGTGATTATACCTGCCAATGCAATAGTACCTACAGAGAGCGCTGTATATTCCCAGATAACTCCTTTAGAAACAGCTGGAGGGTCGACATATAGGTTGAAATTAGTCACTAGAGTAGTATAACCTGATTTAGAGATAGTTATATCTATCACTTCAGGTAAGTCGTAATAATCCATTACAACTTCATAAATACCTCCCCCTTCATCCGTGGCATAATAAGTGCTAGAATGGTCATCTACTTGAACAGTTGCTCCAGTAACTAGTTGTCCTTTTGAATCCGTTACTTTCAAAGTATAAGTTATATTATCCAAGGCGTAGAACATTTCTATTATCTCATAATCAAAGGATAAGGGTGATAATCCAATAATAATTGACTGGCTTCCAGCAAAAGGAATTGATACACTTACTAGCCAGAAATCCAGATAAGGTATTTGAATACCGAAATAATCATACAGCCATTGATTGACATCTATCGGACCAATTGGTATACCTAGAATCTTTCCAGAGAACGTCATCTGGCAATATGCTTCAAATCCTGCTGCAACTTCTATTTGGTAATTATCGAGAGTTAAGGTAACATCATCATTGCCTGTTACTGAAGATGAAACTGTACAAGGGATAGCATACATAGAATCAGTTGAGACAGATAGTGAAGTAAATACTGGGTTACAATTGACACCTGTGATATCGAAGGTTAAAAGATTCATTATCTTCAGAATTGGGATGAAATCGATTTCCAATTTGAAGCTAGCTAACCAATCAATGATTGCTGGTAGAAAATCTTTAGTTTCAAATTCAAGATGGGTTATAGATTCAATTAAAGACGATAAGTCTCGGAGATCTATTCTGAAAACACCAAAGCTAAGTGGAAGTCCTTTTGAAAAAACTTCATTGTAAAGACTACTTGAGCCACTATAGAAATTCTCACCCGCGCTGAAGGTGTAATCAGCTCCTAAATCGATCTCAATGTCTATATGAATCTCAGGATTTGCTACTTTGATGTAAGCTGTGAAATCATCACCTGGATGTAGTACAGAAGGATAAGCTAACAACATTTCGTATTCTACTGTAGCATTAACAGATACTGAAAAATATGGTGTAATAGTAACATTTGTGTTTTCGTTTCCCCAATTGAATTCATAATCATATTTGAATTCTTCAGAAAAGATATCTAAAATCTCTCTGCTGCTATCAACGATGTAGGTATCGGGGAAGAAAAATCCATAACTGAAATACTGAATGAGTGTTGAATCATAGCCTACATTGCCATTACTATCTGTAGCTTTGATGGTGATGTTCTTCAGACCATTTGTTGTAAAAACATTATTTCCGATAATATCTAACCTTCCTATTGTGGGATTATACAGACCAGTTATGTCAGTCCAACTTCCTTCAAGCAGAATTTCTACAGAAACTATATCATAATTAGAATTAGGATCAGTTACTGATGCATCTAATGATAATGTAGAATTATAGGTTACATATCCATCTAAAGGTAATTCTATAATAACTTCAGGAGGTTGATCAATAGTTGTAGAAATTATGTTTAATTGATCTCTTTCATAATCCGGGTCTAATGGGTCTATTTCGTTTCCATCCATATACATGACACCAAAAAGCCCTCGAATATCTCCCGGGCTATTACCATAATCATCTGCAGGTACAATGAAGTAGTAAGGATTCCAGCTGACATCACTCCATTCATAGTAGTATAAACCTGGTTCTATTACACTAGATAAGGTCTTTTCATCGTCTTGATACCAAGTTTCATCTATTCCCCAGACTACATCAGCTTTGATAACTCCCTGAAGATCAAATCCCCATATTGGTGCATTTACTACAGCTATATAGAAAGTAACTTTGATTTCCCAACCTGGAACAGCATAGGAAACAGGAACCCATCCTGCTTCAGTTGTATAATTGTAATATTGTATTCCATATAGTTTTAGATAGCCACACATCCACAACTTGTAAGTATCAAGATTATTACCATCATAAAGCATAGTACCTGACTGTATTTCGATTTTAAGGAAATAAGAACGTATATCTTGAAATCCCAGACCAAAATCACCTTGGTTTTCATCAAGAGTTACATCCCAGATCAGGTGAAAGGTTTCTGAACCTAATAGATCCAAGGAAAATGTATAGACGCCAATAGCATGATCTTCATCAAACCAACCCACGATATCTCTCCGCATAGTTGCTTGAAGCGTCTCTCCATTACTAATTAATCCTTTAACAAAGATATGAATACGAATTGATTCATCGGCAAGACCATAAGTCGTAACAGTATTGTCAGATAGTCTTTCGTAATAGATTTGAGTAACATCAGGAGTATCATTAACAGTAAGTTTTATTCTGGAAGAAAGATCTTGAACAAAAGATTGTTTTTCAAGAAATGTAATCTGATTATTTAATTTGTTATCAGATGTGTATACTTCAGGAGTACTTACATCTAGTAAGTTAATAGTTTCTTCCTTATAAAATTCATTAGTAATCTCATTAAATTCACTCTGAAACTTATTTACATAGGCACTTTCTTTAGTTTCAGCAATTAAATTTGAAGTAGTGATTTTTTCATCAGTTTGTGACAAAGCAACAGAAGGAATAAGAGATACTGCAAAAAGTATAATCAATATACTAGTAAGAGTTCTTTTTTTCATTTCAAACATCCTCTCTATTTTAAGAGACTAGTATGGACTTTGTTTTTGGAATAAAAACCCTTATCAGAAAGTCTGAATATTGTAAAAAAACAGGAGAAAATTACCATAATAAGAAAGAAATTAGATTCCTTGGTTCCATTCACCAATAATGACCAAGGTTGTATCTTTTGATCTGCATCTCATACATTGTAATTTGAGTTCAATAGAGTTTTCTTCTTCTAAAACTGAATATTTCTTTTCTTTTGGTACTTCAACAGCATAATACAATTTATCTCCACAGTCAACGCACTCGTCGTGATAAGAGATTTTATGACAATTAAAACAGTAGAAATTCGTTGTTTTTTTCTTATATTTCTCCTCAATTCCTTTGTAAAGGATTAAATTTAACTCACAACAATTACAATAGAATTGATAGCTCTTTCTCATTGCTTTTTCAAGCGCTTTTGTAATTTTAAATGAATTTTTTTTGTCCTAAATTTGTAAAAATCTGACGTAAAAATACCTTTTGAATACTTTGTAATTTCATCTTTTCCTATTTCCATCATTTACCAAACTTGATAATCCACTATCCAGTCATCTAATCTGAAAATTAATGTTTGATCAGAATAAC
>JAGLXK010000574.1 GCA_023132955.1 Candidatus Heimdallarchaeota archaeon | reverse complement strand
GATAGACAACAGCTAAGACAGGATATCAAATTTGAGAGCCAAACAAGACAAATGTTTCAGATTGCAATTGGAGCAACAATGTTTGCAACACTAATGTTAGTTGGATATTATTTCACATTTTGGTCAGGAATTACTGTGACTCAGGTTTTGATATTTTATGCTGTTACTATAATATCAAGCGTTCTTGGTGTATGGTTATTCTGGCAAAAAGAAGGATTTGTCTTCATCACAATGGCGATTTGGTTCTTCCTAAGTGCGGTAGTAATGATTTTTATGAATGCCAATAATCCATCCTATTCATGGATGATTATTTGCAACTTGTTTCTTATCATTCTAGTAGTAGTTTTATCTCTGAATAGATATTTTTCGAAAAACTTGGAAAAGAAAGGAATTCATGAACCAAGTTGGATGTATAACCTCTTCCCATTATTTGCATTTATTTCAGTACTCATCAAAAAGAAGGTTAGAATATCAAGAGGTGTGGATAAAGAACTTGATGAGATTCTAGAAGAGGAAATGAAGGATAGAGTAAAAGAGAAAGAACCGCTAGTTATTGACATGGGTAAGGTTAAGAAGAAGGGAAAAGAATCTATAAAAATTATTCAAACCTATCAAAAAATACTCTCAAGAATTGTTAAGGGGGAGGTTAACATTGTATCTCTAGTCGGTCTAAATAATCTTGTTTTAGATATAATTAAAGAGGATAAGAAATTACACAAGGAAGCAATTCAGGTTTTTAAAGTAGTAGATAGTTTACTTTGGGATGATAATTATGTTTTGAAACAAGGTGAAACTATCCTAACATCTGCAGCAAACATCTATGAAGAACTTGTAAAACAAAGGTGAAATAATGTCAGTAGCAGGTGAACCAAAAACTGTGAAAGAAAAAAAGGAGAGCGTTAAAATACCTCTGAAGAAGCTAAAGAGATTAGAGATTCTTGCCAAAGAGAAAACTACTAGCTTCCTTCAAGGACATAGACAATCCATCTTTCGAGGACCTGGTACTGAATATGCAGATTTAAGAGAATATATTCAGGGTGATGATCTCAGATTTGTAGATTGGAATGCTTCATCCAG
>JAGLXK010000573.1 GCA_023132955.1 Candidatus Heimdallarchaeota archaeon | reverse complement strand
GCTTTTATGCAAGCTGTTGGTATGGTAAATGATCATTTGGTGGATTGTTTTAAGCATAAAGAAATAACTGCAAAAGCACATGAATTTAACTAGATTGATTCTAGAATTTCTTTCTATTTACTCTAAAGGTTCTTTGAGTTTTAAGTAAATAGCATTCAGTCTGTCATAGAATCCCTTTGTATGATAAGTATGAGTTAGTTTCAGTTTATACTTATCATAATGATGTCCCCATTCATGAATCAAAGTTCTAAGAAATGTTTTTGGTGCTATATACTTTTTGGTTTTTGCTGTTCTACTGTAAACTGAAATTGAATGTCTTTGATCCTCCTCTCCCCGAGTCTTATAAACACCATAATATTGACCTCCTCGTCTTGTTAAACGTCTTTTACCTCCAGTATACACTCGTAAATGAGGTAATCTGTAGGTTCTGTTTAACTCAGCAAGTGTCTCATTTGCATAGTTATTAATTGCTTCTTCATCTCCATTGTTCAGGGCTTCAGCAAGAAACTTTACTGCAACCTGCAGGACCTTAGCACTCCCTTTGGGTAAAGAATTAATAGTTGTTTCCAGAGATTTTTTGTAATCCTTAGCCTGGGAAGCAGACCAGTTTCTAGTTTTAGTCTTTGGTTTTGGAGGTTTCATTGTGGGAGTCAATAATGAATAGGGAACTCTAAATGTATGAGATTCTGTTTTTACAGTAACAGTTTTCTTGTTCTTCCTTACAATACTTCCATGAAGAATTTCAACTTTATATGGAAAACTTACAATTTGAATCTCATTCATAAACTATCTCTCGTACAAGCCTTTCTATTATGTTTTTAGTTTCTGTAATTCTCAAATGATATTGTCATCTCACTCTATTAAAAGTGATTGAATTAATTCTTTGAATCTGGGGATTGAAATACCAGTAATATCTTTGACCAACGTAGCAACATATTCCAAATGGAAAGCTGTTTCTTTGATCTGTTGTTTTGTTTCATCCCTTATACCTGCTATTTCCGAATCTTGTTCTAGAAAAATGAACATATCAATAATTCTCCTTGTAGCAGCTAGAATCTCAAAATATTCTATATCTTGTACTTCTGACCCCAATATTTCTTCATAAAACTTCAAAACCATATCTCGAATTTCCTTGGATGTGTACGCACCTGTTAACAGCAATGTCCAACCAAGATCTTGACGAAAATCACCAACAAAACATGCTGGCCAATCAATTACGTATGCTTTGTCTTCTTCTGAAATAATGATATTATGAGGATGATAATCATTATGAAGTATTGAAATCCTCTCAAATTTTAAAGTGTGTTTTTTCTCTTTGAGCCATTGAAATATGGGATTTAAATCCTGAAGTTGAAATTTTTCAACCCTTTTTCCAGAATTTTTTATTAATCTATCCAGTAAGTAACTAGGAGTTATTTCTATATCTGATTCAAAATCTATTGGAAGTATTTTCCAATCCAAATTATGAAGTTTCACGAATAGTTTTGTTTGTATAGGAAGAATTTCATTTGTGATTTTTTCTAAATTTCCTTCTTGCAAAGCTTTGGTAAAATCACCCCCCATATCCTTGCCACTAATTCTATCCATAATGATAAAGGGGTATTCGAAATATTCTAAATCCAACTCAAGAACATGAGTTTCTGGTACGGGGTATCCTGCCTTAAACAAAGATGTTAGGACCTCAAATTCCCATTTTGTTTTCTTTTCAACATTACTAGCTGGATAAATTCTGAGAATTAGTTGCTTCCTTATAGAATCTCCCTCTTCTATGTATTTGTATTTAAAAGAAAATAGTTCTGTTTCCCAACCCTTTGTAAGTGATGTTATCTCTGATATTCTATTTTCTTTCCTTTCTGGGAATTTATTCTCGAAATATCTAGTAAGGTTTTCTTCAATTGATAAAACTGATAAAGGCATGTAGGAATCTCCAAGTGGTATTTGTTTATATACTGAAACAATTAAAAAAAATTGTGATATGATGAAAATAGTAATTTCCAGAAATAAAGAAAATTGGGCAGGGATTCTGTTAAATGAAGAGAAGCTATACTACTCACATTCTTCTTTTAAAAACAAGAAAGATGCTATTTCCTATTTGTCAAGAATTGTTGATGAAGATGTAATTGTTGAAGAAAATGAACATCCATATATCAAAGCTTTAATCGGAATTGAAAATGGAACCGATTATAATTTACCCGACATAGAATTTGACTTTACTGGTTTTACTGATAAAGAAGCAAAAGTACTACAAACACTCTTCGAGGTTCCTGTAGGAGAAACTATTTCCTATGGGGAACTTGCCAAAAAAGCAGGTTTTCCAGGAGCTGCTCAATTCGTTGGTAATGTGATGATGAAAAACAGATTTGGTCCAATTATTCCCTGTCATCGAGTTATTTTATCCAGTGGGAAACTAGGTAAATTTGCTGGACAAGCAAACAACCCCCGAAAGCAAAAACTACTTGATCAAGAAAAAAGAACAAAAGGATTAGATAATTTCCTTTCCTCTAATCTACATTAACCCATTGCATGTACGTGATCGGGCTTTATCTTTACCAGTAATCTAACTTCTCCTTCACCTAATGGATACTTATCTTTTCTAGTTATCTAAACCAAGATTTGGATTTGGGGGGTCAGCTGCGAATCTATAAACTTTAG
>JAGLXK010000572.1 GCA_023132955.1 Candidatus Heimdallarchaeota archaeon | reverse complement strand
TTCATCTATTCTTCTGGTTCTCACCTTAACGGTTCTTCCCAGAATTCTATAATTTAACTAGGATATGCTCCTAGGCCACCTACCCACCAGCGTTAGCTCAGAGTTTGCGTCGCCGCGTCTATACGCGTGGTACAGGAATATGAACCTGTTTCCCTTTCGAACGACTCGTTTTAAGATCGTCCTTAGGACCGACTAACCCTTGGCTGACGAACAGTGCCAAGGAACCCTTGGGCTTTCAGCGATGAGGATTCTCACCTCACTATGCTCCTACTACCACCGAGATCTGCAAATCTAATCGGTCCACTGGGAATCACTCCCCAGCTTCTGCCCAACCAGATCGCCCCCCTACCTGAGACTCTTGCGGAGTCCAAATGGGTATCGGGACCCGGTTTAGCCCCGTCCATTTTCTGAGCCCAACAACTCGATGAGTAAGCTGTTACGCTTTTTTTAACGGATAGCTGCCTCTAAGCTTACCGCCTCATTGTCTTGGTCGTTGGACGTCATTCTGTTTAACATTTAACCGGGATTTAGGGCCCTTAACCCATTGTAGGGTTGTTCCCCTTTCGGCCATATCCCTTGCGGATACGCGCCCGTCTGTCGCCTTCTACAGCGCTTGCAAGTTCGGAGTTGGAAGGGAGGGTGAGGATTTCACTCCCCAGAACCTCCCGTCCGTAGCTCTACCTCACAAGCCACCTTCAGCGACGCTATCCTGTGGTGATACTTCGGGGGGAACCAGCTATCAGCAGTTTAGATTGACTAGAGAAGGGACGCGCCCTTTCTCTTTGGACCCCCATTAACAATTGGTTAGATAATCAATAACTTTCATTCGAGAATAAGTTTGATCATAAATTTGTATGATTTTTTCAAGCACATTTTCCAGATTCTTAATTTGTCCTGGATAAACTCTTTTATCTTTAATCAGTTTGTTTGTTAAAATCATCACTTCTAGAACACTTTGTTTGTCATATCCTTTGTATATCCCTCTACTCACTTTTACTCCTCTGCTAAATCCAACTATTTCATTGAAAAGCTCTATTGCATGTCCTTCTATTACTATGTTTCCTGAACTATATCTATTTAGAATTCCCAAATCAAATAACATTTCTATTATTTGCTCTCGAAGTATAGGGTGATTACAAGAAATTCTAACAGATCTTTGGAGTAAGATGTGATTTGGTTTTCTTCTTACTAAAAAACTCGTTCCACCTTCAGTATCTGCAACTATTCTAAGTATTTCCCTTTGTAAAATCTCATCGTCTACTATTGGCAATGTTGCATTAGGATAAGTTTTGTTTTCTTTGTCATATCTTTTAATACACACTGAACATGGTCTTTGCTCAGGTGTTCCGCGCAAAAGAGCACATTTAGGATGTGATTCACATGGAGCTGTTCGAAATGTATTAGAGAACTCAAATAACAATTCTGCCAAGTCAATACTGTAGAAACTTATTCTTGTAACACCTTTGTGAATATTAATTCCAAAGAATACTTCAGGGATTAGTTCTCTAACAATCAACTTAAACTGTTGAAGTAATCTCTCTGACTTGTTAGTAAAATAAAGTATATACGTATTCTTGTGCTTAGTCATTCCTCCATCAGTTAGTAAGAATGTTGCTAGTTGTACTAGTTCATCATACTTCTCTTTGCGAAGAAATTCCTTATTAAGATGATATTTCGTTCCTTTTATGTGCATTGTCAAGATATTTCTATATTATTATCCTGAAAGTGGTTTATAAAGTGAAGAATTTTCTCGATTCAAGTTACTGATTTTCTAGAATTTTTAATTGATCTAAATTAAACTTGTTAGTGGGTTTGGTCTTTTGCCACTATCCCCAACTCAGAGGAATGAATTGCATATCAATAACCCTTCAGGCCTCCACGCTCCTTTCGAAGCGCTTCACCTTGGTCAGGGATAGATCAACTGCTTTCGGGTCTTACACCTGTGACTTCACGCCCTTATCGGACGTCGCGCCTTGCCGAAGCTGCGCGCTGGTCGCTTTCGCTACGCCACCGTATTAACTTAGGCTTGCCACAGACATAAACTCCTCGGCCCGTGTTTCAAGACGGAACGGATAACTCTGGTCCTCTCAGCTCGTACTACCACCTCACGATGGGTTCCTTCACCGAGACTCTACCCTTTCAAGCCATCCACGTCTGTTACCATGTAGTTTCAGGGACTTTTCACTCTCGTATTTCGAATACTTTTCAACTTTCACTCACGTTACTAGTGCGCTATCGGTCTAGGGGAGTATTTAGGCTTGGGAGTTAGTCCTCCCATATTTGCGCGACAAATCCAAGCCACGCTAGTCTTGATACTACTAAGCCGAGCGCTTACGTTTACGGGGTTATTACCCTCTATGACGCCCCTTTCCAGGGGTCTTCAACTTCACGCTTTCGGTCTATGTTGTAGTCAAAACACCACATCTACCTTAATTTTTCAAAAAAGGAATTCGGTTTGGCCTGTTCCGGGTTTACTCGCCGTTACTACCGGAATCACAATTGTTTTCTTTTCCTGCAGGTACTTGAATGTTTTGGTTCCCTGCGTTCCCCGCCATTACTGGCTGTTACAGTTTATTAGACTGTAACCGGAAATCCGATTCGGGAATCTGTGGATCGTAGACTGTCTGCGTCTTCCCACAGCGTTTCGCCGCTTACCGCGCCCTTCATCGGCTCCCTAGCCGAGTCATCCACTACATGGCGTATGCATAGTGTAGGTTACTCTAGAAATCAGTTTTCGCCTTCTAGGAGAGTTATTGTCAGCTAACTAAACATAATCGTTTAGGGATTATCATAAATCCTGGAGGTGATAAACACGCAAACTATTGCGCGAGTAGGGTTTTTATTCCCTTTGTTTATAATTGTTCCGTTTTTGAACATAATCGCAATCTTTCTGATCGCGTTCCTACCCGTTAAGGTAAGATACAACAGATGAGCAAACATCGATAGATATTCGCATTATCAACAAAATGAGCAATAGATAAAAAGGTATTGTTTTAAGATAAAATTTCCTTAAAGCTACGGAAGATTTTTAGTGCTTGAGAACGACTCTTATTTGAGTTACATGAACCTTGATAAACATCTCCCCGAACTTAAACAATATGCTGAAGAATCAAGTGTCAATGCTTTTGCTCCTTACAGTGATTTTATTGTTGGTGCAGCTTTGTTAATGAAGAGTGGTAACATCTATACTGGATGTAATGTTGAGTTCTCAGATTATCTTGCTCTTCATGCTGAAGTTAACGCTATAGGGACAGCTGTCAACAGTGGTGAAAATGATATTCAAGCTGTGGTAGTTTTTTCGAAAAGTTCACCCCCTGTTCTACCTTGTGGATCTTGCAGGCAAAAATTATCTGAGTTTGCTCAACTGAATAAGCATGATATCCAAGTTATTGCATTTAATGATAAACAAGAACAAATCGAGATGTTGCTAAGCGAACTTTTGCCAGGAGCTGGGATACAAGTAAACAAAAAATAATTTTCCTATTCTATTGATTCATAATACATACAAGAACCACATAACCAGAATTTCCTAATTTCAGTTAAATCATAATCATCAGGAAGATAATTCTCTCTTTTGATCATTGATGCCCCACATTTTGGACATTCTCTTTGTTCATCACTCATGGCTTATCACATTCATCTATACTTCTATACAAATATACATTAATATTTTGCGAAAGTCTTAATGGAATCAATTGATTTTTAGACTAGTAAAAACCCATTCTAAGCCTAGGTTGAAGAACGAATATTAATTGGATTTGAGACCTATATACTACCGGTAAAATAGCCTTTTTCTCCCTTCCATTTGGATTTCAGAAAGGGTTGCCAAACAATATTAAAGACATACAAACCAAAAAATGATTTACATAAAATAAAGATGAATTTCAGAAGAAGAAATTAAAGGAATGATCCTTTTTGTAAGATTATAGCAGTTATTGCTTTAGTTTTTTCCCTTCTGATTTGTTTTGCGATTTTATCAAGAGTTTTTGCGTTCTTTTCCATTTTTTGCACCTATCCTAACATAGTCTATCCTTTTAAAATAGGTTAACCACAAGTTATGGTCACAAGTTGTGTCATAATCACGAAAAAATAGTGTAGAAAATCTTACCACAAAAAATAATCATTATGTGGTAAGACCGATTCCTGTTTGCTTTGGCGTCTGAAAAACTTCTGAAAAAAGAAGAGGAGTGGTTAATTGATTTAAATCAACATTTTAAGCGTATCACTTCCTTGCATGTTGAGATAATCCAACAACTTATTTTCTAGCCTACTAAATCCATATTGTTTGCATTTTTTAATGGCCATGTACTGAAGAGCAGGACCAAGAGGATCACCGTTCTTGTAGGCACCAACCTGAATGGAAGCCTCCATAAAAACGCGCATTTCAAGTACTTCTATTTTGTGATGTTGATTTTCATATTTTTTTAATAATTGATATATTTCCGCAAAACGGTTTATTTTGTAATATTCTTGTGCAGCAAGTAAATCCGCATAAGCTTTCTCTACAAAAGTCATTCTCTCCTCTACAGGTCTCCTTTTTAATGCAGATATCCATTTCATAATTTGTTGTTCATCTGTATGGGTTGTTTTTTCAATTAGAAAATTGATGATGTGCTCAATTCTCTTAGTGCTAGGATTGTTCAAATTCTTCATTTTAATTAGTTGTTCTTTGGTAAGGTCAGCATTCAAAAGAAACTCACTAAAGAAGATCGAATCGCTGTGATGTTTTTCAATGTTATCACTAATAATCTGAACTAATTCATGTAAATCCTCAATTCGAAAGCTTTGTAATCTTGATTTAATGTAGAATTTCGTTAGATTGAAATCATGCCTTATTTGTCTTTTACTAAAAGAATCCAGGTTTTTTGTGGCAATACCTTCTTCAATTAATTCTTCTACTTCTTTCATTTGCTTAAGTGATAGTTCTAGTTTTCCTTGAAGAGAATATGTTGCAGTTAAATGAGACAAAATTATTATATGATAACTTGAAAAAGAATTTTCTTTCACATTAGATTCGAAAATTTGCTTTGCTTTAATAAAATTCTTCTCCGCTTTAAACAATTGAAAATCTAATTTAAAAACAACACCAAGGAAATAATAAGCAAAACCTTGAAGATCATCAGAAAGTTTCTCAATTTCAATTCCGCTTTCTAAGAATTTTTGAGCTATTTCAATTGCTTCTTTTCTTCTTGAAATGTGAAAATAAATCAAACTTAAATAGCCAAGAGAGTGGATTGCACCTTTGTAAATCCCTCTATTAACAAAATAGGAGAAACATTCTTCTAGTATTTCTCCACTCTTTGGATCATGTTTCTCCAACCAAGCATCTATTGCATAACTATATCTACAAACGTTGTAAACATAATCATCAAGATTGTCATGTTTTTCCAATAAAGACATTGCGTTTTGAATTGCTGTATGACTGAGTTCTTCATTCCCCTTGTACTTCTCTATTCCCCATTCAATTGAATAACTTAGGATAATTCCTTCTAGATAGTTTAATTCTTCTGATGCAGATTTCATTGAAAAAAGCATTTTCTCAATAATGGTGATTTTATCCGAGAAACCATATAATTGCTTTATTTGCAACTCTTTTAGGTCTATAGAAGCTTTCTTGTTATTCAAATCTTCACTTCTATTTAGTGCTTGCTCTATTAATTTTAGCACCATTATCGATTTTTCGTTAGCTGCAATTATTCTTAGATTTTCAGTAATTTCGTTCAATTCATCACATGTTTTTATTTCCTTAATGTACTGAAGCAAATTATTATAGTCCACATATACCCACTCGAACTTTAATCCGCGAATTCATTTATAAACCATGAAAATACGAAATGATAATAAAAATAAAAAGATGGTTAGTTTGGAAACCAACCAGGGGGAAGAATATCCCCGTCTCCTTCGTCAGGGTCATATTTTGTTTCGTACATCATATTTCACTCTTGGAAAGGTTACTCTAATAATTGAAAGAAGCTATTAAAACCAAACAAGAAAAGAATGACAAGAAAAAGCTGTTTTAACTGTTTTAAACTTCAATATCTTTTTGATTTTTCTGTATTCATTCTTACTTCTTCATCTGTTTTAATTTTTCTAATGGCTTTTTCTATCTCCAACCCTCTAGCTACCCACCTTTTTACAGATAGTCTTAATCTCTCTTCCTCAAATTCATCATCCACCCTTTCTGAGTCTTCTTTTGTAATAATAACCTCCAATTTTTCTTTCTTCATCCTTGAATAACCATCTATTCCATCCACTTTCAAGTTCTTAAAATCCTTAAACTTCAGTCTTCCCATGGATAAAGCATTAATCTGTTCTACAATTGCTTTTGTTCTAGGGTTAACCAGCTCTTTCCATTCTATTGTTTCCTTCCATTCTCCCTCATTCAAGAATTGTTTTCTATATTCTGCATCAGCTAAAATCTTCTTGAAGAAACTATTTAAATGCGTAGGGGACGGTTTTCTGTCAAATTCTCTCACATAATCAGCTATTCTCTTGCTAAAGTTTCAATAAGACCTGATAACAGTGTTCAACACAAGAAAACTTGGAAGCTATACAGTTTTTACAATAAAAATGTAATTCAGTTAATCAAAACACTTGAATCCGTACTTTGTGATATCACTGTACTTGAAAGGGGTATTGATTCCATATTTATTTTTGATTGGAGGAGTTGGTTAATGGATAATTGGCTTGATGAGTTTGAAAGATTAAAACCTTATTTTCTTAATTCAGAGCAATTATGACAACTAAAAAACCTCCAAAGAATACAAGAACCCCGAGAGAATGATTCTACAGAAATAGAGAATAAAGGGTTGGGAGGTCTTGGAGACCTCCGAACGTAGGAGGTGATCCATCCGCAGGTTCCCCTACGGATACCTTGTTTATCGAGGTTAGCGCTCGCGGCGCATTCCTTTACGACTTTTGCATCGTCACGAGGCCCAGTTTTGATTGAACCGATTCGCCTCAACCTCAACCGAACCTCATTTCGTTGCAACGACGGGCGGTGTGTACAAAAAGCGGGGACGTATTCTCCGTGCGATGATGACACACGGATACTAGGCGCTCCATGTTCACGAGGTCGGTTCCAGACCTCGATCCCTACTGCGAACAGGTTTGGAGGTCCGCTTCTCCTTTCGGAGTCGCTTCTCATTGTCCTGTCCATTGTGATGCGTGTGTAGCCCTGGGGATTTGGAGCATACTGACCTGCCGTGGCCCGCTCTTTCATCCATCTTCGTCGATGGCGATCCCCCTATTGTCCTCAGCCAAGCCGAAGCTTGCTCTTAGCAAATAGGGGCGCGGGTCTCGCTCGTTTACTCACTTAAGAGCACACCTCACGGCACGAGCTTGAGACGGCCATGCACTACCTCTCTGTTTTATTCGTGTAAGGTCTTCAGCCTGACACACATGTAACAGTCGCCCCAGGTGAGTTTCCTCGCGTTGAGTCGAATTAAACCACACATCCCGTGCCTGGTGGCGCTTTCCCGTCAATTCATTTAAGTTTCAGCCTTGCGACCGTACTCCCCAGGCGGGATACTTGATGCGTTAGCTGCGGCACAGAAGGGGTCGATACCTCCCACACCTAGTATCCATCGTTTACAGCTAGGACTACCGGGGTATCTAATCCCGTTTGCTCCCCTA
>JAGLXK010000571.1 GCA_023132955.1 Candidatus Heimdallarchaeota archaeon | reverse complement strand
AATTATCTTCTTTTTCGTTTATAAACAATTAAACTTACTAGAGCCAAGCCAATAACAGAATATGCCCAATCAAAAGGTGCACCTATAGGAAGGGTTGTGCTTTTGATAAGAAGATTAATTGAGTTATCAGTAATATCTAGTGATCCTTCTACAGTTCTTTCACGATGGAAAGCATAGTCATAATCTACGTAGGTTAGTAAACCTGTTTTAACATTGAATCTAATCTCAATATATCTGTTTATTGTCTCATATGTTTTTTCCCAATCCTCAGGATCAACCAAATCGTCCTCAGTTTCTTTTTCTTCGACTTGTAATTTTACAGTCCATACTTTTGAGCTCAGTTTGGATGACTGAGAGATTTTTGCAAAATACTTGTTTAAATATCCATGACTGGACAATTCCTCCTCAATTGTTGCAGTTACTTGTGGAAATTCTGCATTCAAAATTTCAAAGTAATTGTAAACTCCAGTTACATTTTCATATGTTGTTGGTTGTAAGAAGAAATCATCCATACCTATAGACATTAATCCTAACCAATTAAGATCCAATAATCCTATCTGATCTGTTTCATTAGTTTTGAATTCACCGTTAAGATAAAATTCTGCCCAGATATTTTCAGGATCCAATAATTCAGATGTAGTTCCGTTTGTAACGTTATTAATGCTGTCTAGAAGTGTTATAGAGAATTTATCTCCTTTCTTGAGTGTATCATCGCCAAAGTTTAGAAAATTTGTATTTACTGACCCCAATGTACTTAATTCTACAACTTCCCATTCATAAGAAGCTCCCACTGTCAGCTCTGAAGGATAGGAATATTCTTGGCCTTGAACTGTATTTGTTTTAGAAATACTAGTTAAAACTAATAGTCCTAAAACCATCACTATGGTTAGTTTGATTTTTGTTCTTTTCATTTTCTTTTCACCAAATAATCGAAAACGCGATATATTTAATTCACACAATGCATTTTCCGAAATATAAACCTTTGGAGATTCATCACACGATTTTCCCCGAATCCTTATTAAACTACAAATAAACTAATTGAAGAAAGTAGTTTCCATCCAAATCTAGAAAAACAACTCTTGAGGTGAAAGAATGGTTCAAGAAAAGAGAAAAAAGCTATTCAAACAAGTTTTTGGATCTTTTAATAGATTAGGAAAAAGAGTACTCAAATTCTTTGTAAACCGAAAGGAATTGAGTTTTGTACTCCTTTTGACAATTATTTCAGCTGCTATGCAAATCTCCTTTTCTCTCAATACTTGGGGTACAATTCACCCAGATGAAATTTTTCAGAGTTTAGAAATAGCACATGATATTGTATATGGTTATGGAACCATTCCCCCTGAATTTCAAGAATCAAATCCAGTTATTCCAAGCTATGCAAAAGCTCGATCGTTTCTGTTTCCTATAATTTTCACTGTTCCTATGTACTTGGGTAAGCTGTTCGGGTGGAATTACTGGCGATTCACGATACCATTAATCCGAATTCTACTTGGAATCAATGGTTCTTTACTTGCACCCTCCACTTATGTGTTTGTAAAAAGATACACTAAAGGAAAAAAAGCTTTTGCTGGTGCATCTGCGTTTATTATGGTTTTTTCCCCCATTCTTATGTTTAGTTCCTTTAGGTCTGTGTCAAACATCTTTTTTATACCTTGGTTTTTCTTTATAATAAACTCATTCTGGAAAACATTGGAAAAGCTTCAAAATGAGAATGGAGACGAAAATCAAAGAAAACTCATAATGAGAAGATCCTTTGGATCTTATCTGAAAATCATTGTACTTTCATTCTTTATTGGTTTAATTATCTACATTCGAATTGATTTTATCATTGGTTTGATAGCTACACTTGTTTTCAAGTTTCCTTATAAGAAAATAAAAGTAATAGCATGTAATTTTCTTGGTTTGGGTTTGGCTGCACTTTTTGGTGGATTGGTTGATTTTATAACTTATGGAGATTTTCTCATTTCACCTATTCAGTGGTTCAGATATAATGTATTAGAGGGTTTGAGTTCAATACATGGTGTTCAACCAGTAACCTTCTATCTAGATATTTTATTTAGTTATATACCGTTGTTAATCGCTCTAGTCTTTTGTGTTTTAGTTATGTTGGGTACAATAGTATATACAATATACAAGTTTGTTAAAAGCAAAGAAAAGAATTGGATTTTACTCCGAAATATATGTGGTTTTCCAATAGCTTCAATTATTATAATAACTCTTTTTTCAATCCCTAGCCATAAGGAATTCCGCTTCGTTTATCTAGGTTTCATTTATTTACATGCAACTTTAGCAATTTCTCTTTCATTATTATTTCAAGTATTTTCTCCCAAGATAAGTGCATATAGCACAAAACTCTTCTCAAAAATAACCAGAAAAACAGAATCAGCGAAAATCAATAGAATATTTAATATTACATATTCAACACTTGTTTTGCTGTTGATTGTGTCAGGGGGAGCAATATCCTCATATCAGGGATCACAGATGTATGATTGGAAAGCTTATGATTCATTGGCGAGAAGTCTATGTTATGTGGGACAAATGGAAGATTCTACTGGTGTTCTATTGTTTACTCAAGGATCACTAATGAACTCCTATTTTTATCTCCACAAAGACATTCCAATGGATGAACTTGTTAATTTTTGGAAATCATTTCGAATTAGGATAATTATAAGAGATTACGCGAAAGAAAATGAAACGTTTAACTATGTCATCTTTTCCATCTACCAAATAGCTGAAACTCCATATATTGTTGATGCTCTTAATGAATATAATTATGTTCTTAACCATTCAATAAATGAAATAGCGTTTATCTACAAATTTAATCAAACTGCATAAACCACTGATTAAAATAGTGTTGCAATAAAACTCTTATTAAGTACGATTAAACTAAAAAGTATCAAGAGGGTTCTGATGATTGGAATTAGCTTAAAGGAATGGTTGAAGCTATTATATGACAATAAGTTCAACGTAAAGCTAAGATTTCTACCAAAGATATTCGGTATAACTGTAATCAATATTGTCCTTAGTCCTTTCATCATTTATGAACGTCTCAGATATAGAAAGAAAATACAGAATACAGAAATAATAAAAGAACCAGTTTTTATTGTGGGACACTGGCGAAGTGGAACTACTCATTTACACAGAATGTTAGCATTTGATGAGCAGTTTGGTTATATTACTCTAACAGAAACAAATCTTCCTCATTTGTTTTTAACTAGTTCTAAACTGATTCATACAATTATGAAACCTTTAACTCCTAAGAATAGACCAACCGATAAAGTTGATATGTTTCCCGAAATGCCGCATGAGCATGAATTTGCACTAATGTCTCTTTCAATGCATTCTCCAATAATGATGTTTGCATTTCCTAATAATATTAATTATTATAGAAAGTATGTTTCTCTAGAAAATGTTTCACAGAAGCATATTGAAGAATGGAAGAGATGTTTTATGTACTTAATAAAGAAACTCACCTTAAAAGAAAAAGGCAAACAGCTCATACTGAAAAATCCAATAGATACCTGTCGCATTAACCTAATTCTAGAACTCTTTCCTAATGCTAAATTCATTCATACATATCGCAACCCCTATGATCTTTTCTTTTCTACATTAAAACTGCACAAACATAACGCTGGAATGTATGCTATGCAAAAACAAGACTATGATGTGCGTCAGCTGATATTCGAAACCCATGTTGAGATGTATGAAAAATACTATGAGGATATCAAGTTGATTCCAAAAGGTAATCTAGTAGAAGTGCAATTTGAGCAACTAAACAATAATCCTTACTCTGAGTTAGAAAGGATCTATACAAGTTTAGGGTTAGAGGGGTATGCTCTTCTGAAGGATCGAGTTAAACCATATCTTGAATCAGTTGCTGGATATAAGCCTAGCCAATATGAGATGTCTATCGCAGATAAGCAAATGATTTATTCTGTATGGCAAAAGACAATTGATAAGTGGGGTTATGAAAAAGCTCCTAGAATCTAAATTCTAGGAATGAAATAAACAATTATTACTTTATATTTTTAGTTTGTTCCTCTTTAACTATTTTTACAAACTCGGGGATAATCTCGAAGATATCACCAACAATTCCAAAATCTGCAACCTCAAAGATTGGAGCTTCTTTATCTTTATTTATTGCAACTATTGTATCTGAAGAAGTCATTCCTACAAGATGTTGTACTGCACCTGAAATTCCTAACGCTATGTATAAGGTGGGGGCGACAGTTTTTCCAGATTGCCCTACTTGTTGTGGATGCGGTAACCAGCCTAAATCAACTAGTGGCCTTGAACCAGATACTGTTCCATTTACAGCTTCAGCTAGTTCTTCTATATATTGTAAATTATCCTTAGAACCTACTCCTCTACCTGCAGAAACCAAAATATTTGCTTCTTCTATATTGATACTTTCTTCATGAGAAACGATTTCTTCTATGATTTTAGTTCTTATACTCACTGGTTTAAGAGTAACTTCAACTTCTTCAAGAACTCCTTTTTTGGATACATCTGCTTCTGGTTTAGGAAATACATTTGGTCTAACAGATGACATTTGAGGTCTGGTATAAGGCGATAATATTGATGCCATAATGTTCCCACCAAAAGCTGGACGGGTTTGAACTAATTGCCTTGAATCATTTATGTCTAAACCTGTACAATCAGCAGTTAAGCCTAAAGCTAATCTTCCTGCGATTCTAGGAGCTAAATCTCTACCATTAGGTGTTGCTCCATAAAGAACAATAGATGGCTTTTCAGACGCGATAACGCTTGCAATTACGCTTGTGTATCCATCAGTTGAATAATTTTCTAAGAGTTCATGTTCACAGAGATATACTTTATCCGCTCCATGATGAAAAAGTTCTGGTACTAAATGTCCAACTTCATTTCCGGGAAGAACAACTGCTAAGGACTCATCAAGTTTTTCTGCAAGTTCCTTACCTTTACCAAGTAGTTCAATAACCACATTTTTAATGACTTTTTTCTCCTCTTTTTTCTCCCATTCTCCCCAGATGAAGACGTTTTTGTATAATGCAATTTCTTCTTCTGAAACAGCTTTTCGTTCGATACTTAATGCATTTACAGGACAAGCTCCCACGCATGTTCCACAAAGTGTACATCCTTCAAGAACCTTGGCTTTTTTTGTTTCTGGTTCCACAATTATTGCTGCAAAAGGACATACTCTTTCACATATTTTGCAACCAATACATGTTTCAATATCTACGTTCAACATTTTTATCACACTCTCAGAAACTTATTCTCCTTTAGATAATCAAATAATTTCCTTGCTGCTGCTTTCGGATCACTACCATCTATAATCTGCCCGCCTGACTTAGATGGAGGTGCAAAAATCTTATCCACTTGAGTGGGTGATGCACTCAATCCAACTTTGCTCTCTTCGATATTCAAATCATTAGCTGAGACTACTTTCAGAAGTTTTTTTCTTGCCTCTAAAACATCTTGCATTGAGGGAATCCTTCTGATGTTAGACCCTTTGCTCATGGTTACTAGAGCTGGCATTTTTGTTGAAAGAATCTGATATCCTGTTTCTGTCTCTCGTTTTACTTCAACCCTCTTGTTGTTGATTACCACATCAACACCATAAGTAATCTGAGGTACTCCAAGTTGCTCAGCTGTTTCAGCTGGTACTTGAGCTGTATCTCCATCAATTGCTTGCTTTCCAGCAAGAATCAAATCAAAATTAGGCTCTAAACCCACAATACCTTCCTTAATAGCAGTAGATGTAGCCCAAACATCTGAACCTGCAAATTTCCTGTCAGATAACAGATAAGCTTTATCCGCACCCAATTCTAAACATCGTAACAAAGCTATTTTTGCTTGAGGTGGTCCCATACTTATTGCTGTAACCTCGATGTTTAATTCAGGATTGTCTTCCTTTAATTTAGCAGCTTGGTCCAAGGCATATTCACAATATGGATTTAAAATGGAAGCAACACCTTCTCGAATAAGTGTGCCTGTTTCAGGATCAACAGCGACCTTATCAGCTTCTGGAACTTGTTTAACTAGTATTATTATTCTCAACTTTTAGCACCTCTACCAAAAATATTACCACAATTAAAAACACAATTTGGATCTAATGAGAACTTAATTTCTCTCATTTGAAGAACTCCTTCTTCCCCATACATGATTTGAAGATACTCGTGCTTGATTTTTCCAATTCCATGCTCTGCAGAAACTGATCCCCCAAATTGAACAGCTTTCTTTGCAAATTTTTTGTAGATTTGCTTTCCTAATTCCAAATCACTAATGTTTCGTGGGAGAATATTTACATGAACATGATTGTCGCCAATATGACCCCACATTACATACTCTAATCCTGCTTCTTTGAGAGTATCATAGTAGAACTTCATTATCTCTTTCAAGTACTTGTCTTCAACGGACATATCTGTTCCTAGCTTATGAATCTCTGGATATTCTTTTTTACGCTCAGCAATAATATTGTTTACAATTTCAGGAACTGCATGTCTAAAGTGTTTAACTCGTGCTATTTCCCTGTCTTCGTATGCACTCCAGGTGTTGCTCAATGAGGAATTACTTTCTACTAGCATGCTGGAAATTTCACTAAAATATTCATTTAGAGTTTCCTCAGAGTAAGGTAGATCAAAAGAAATTGCTGTTGTTATATCTTCAGCTATTATTGGCATATCAACAAACTTAGGATCCTCTTTTTGTTTATTTCTCAATAAGGTGAGAGCATGGTCTTCAAAAAATTCAATAAATTCTGGTTTTATTTTTTCACTTGTTCTAAGTTTAGCTACGAAGTCTAGAGCATCATTTTCATTTTTGAAAAATGCTACATTGGACATCTGGGGTGTATGTTCTTTCAACCAAACATCAGCTTCAGTAATCGCACCAAATACCCCTTCTGAACCAATAAAAAGATCAATTAGATCCATGTCTGGTTTAGTATATAGTCCGGCGGCATTCTTTGCTCCAGGCATTTTATAAGTTGGTAATTTTAATTCATAGTCTCCTTTAGAGGTTTTTATAATGAATTTTCCATCTATTGCCTTGTATTTTCCTCTAGGGATAACCAATACTTCTCCTGTACCTATAATTACCCTAATTCTTTTTATCCACTCTCTTGTGGCACCATATTTGAAAGAACGTGCGCCACTAGCATTTGCTCCAATAGTACCACCAATAGATGCGGTCATTTCAGTAGGATCTACAGGATAATAATGGATATGTTCTTCTTCAAATTTCTGGATCCAATTCCCTTCTTGAGGAATACTTTGATCAAGTTCAAGTTTTTTCAATTTTACTATGTGATTTATTTCATCCAAAGAAATCGCTGGTTGCACTCGTAGAAACCATTTCTTAACATCTTCATCATAACCTAAGCCAATGACACTATCCATCCTCTCTAAAGAAAGAACAGCCCCACCAAAAGGAACTGCGCTACCGACAATTCCAGTTCGTGCAGCTGATATTGTGATCATAAGCTCCTCTTCTTTCATCTTTTTAATGAGAGAAACTATTTCCTCCTCGGTATTTGGAAAAAATAAATATTCAGCATGCCCTCCACTTATCTTAGATTCATCTACTAGATAACTTGGAAAGTCTTCTGAAATAATCATCTCACCTTTAACTGAACGAATATTTTCAAAAGGTACATCTTCAAGTTGTTGAGCTATTATAACATTGTTAGACAATAATGTGCTACTCCTAATGCATTTTTCACTTAATCGAGCGTGGACAATAAGTGTATAAAAAAGTAATTAATTGTACAATTTAATTAATATAAATGCAATATCTTTAAATGAGCGTTTTTCAGATGACTTGGCAGAATGACCAAAATTAAGGTAATATACGGAACTGAATGGTGTGGCGATTGTACAAGAACAAAAAAATAACTTGATGAAAGAGGTATACCTTATGCTTGGATAGATACCGATTCAAGTGCAGAAGGGGCAAAGAAGATAGAAGAGTTAAACAGAGGTGGGGGAAGAGTTCCAACAATAGTATTTGAAGATGGTTCGATTCTTATAGAACCCACAAAAAAAGAATTAAAGAAGAAACTGAAAGAATAGGCAGAAAATGTTTACTTTACTTTGTTGTTTCAACAAGTGATTCTTCTATTTGTTTTGTAGTTTTTGTACTCTCTTTTTTGGAAGAAGTTATACTTGGACTAGTTTTAGCAGGAATGGGTTCAACACCAAGCCTTTGCAACGCTTTAGTGTATTCATCAGTGAGAAAGAAATTTTTCAAAATGACCCAGTTTGTAAGAATGATAACAGGGAGTTTATCAATGCCAGATGCACAATGATGATTGCTAGTAGTAAGACTCTCTTTTTTATCAATAGTTCCACACTTTAAACAAATTCGCAAACGGGAAGAACGATCATGGAGCTTTGAGATGGTTTTACTATATAATTCTAAACCAGAACTTAAGGGAGCATCAGCTAAATCTTGAGCATATCTACGGGCTCTGGATTTAATATGTGTTTTTTCAGCATCTTTAATTACAGGCAAGATTTTACCTCCTAATGTTTTCTATGTTATATTTATGCAGTAATG
>JAGLXK010000570.1 GCA_023132955.1 Candidatus Heimdallarchaeota archaeon | reverse complement strand
TTTGGTAGATCTCTACACCAAGTTGAAGCTGTTACTATTAAAGGAACTAGTGTCATGCCTTCGAAAGCGCAGGTTACAACGGGGACATTTATTGAAACACAAATACTACCTTACTCATTAATATGCTTTTCTGGAATTGTCAATGAAAATTCAGCAAAAGATACTGGATTACGTGAAGAAGATGTTACGCTTCTTCTTGATGGAATTTGGTTCGGAACTAAAAATCTCATTACTAGATCGAAGTTTGGTCAATTACCTAGATTTCTATTAAGAACAATTTACAAAGATAATCATTATCATATTGGAGATTTGGATAAAAGAATCAATCTAGTAAATGAAAAAGGAGACAGTCTTACAATTGAAGAACAGTTAAAGCTTCGATCTAGTAATGATTATCTTCTTGATGTCACTGAATTAATTACAACTTTGCGAAATAACAAAGAACAAGTATTGAAGTTTCAAATAAAAAATAATGAAAACTTTGAATATTCATTTGAAGGAAAAAAATTAGGTATATCTGAACTATTAACTCTTCTTAAAGATATAGCTGAAACTGAAGAAATCTAGATTTCAAGGAGGTACAAAATTGCCGATTGCTGTGAAAAAAGAGGAGAAGATAAAACTATTGATTTTTGATGTTTGGAGTGATTATGCTCATTACAAGAAAGCTGAAGCCACAACTTCTCCCCTTACTCATACAATACCTACGGGAACAGCTTTAAAAGGATTAATTGCAGCAATACTTGGTTTTAAACGAGATTCATATTATTTGCGTTTTGAAGAAGCTAGAATGCGATTTGGTGTGAGAATTCTAAATCAAGTGAAAAAAATAACTTTGAATCAGAATATCTTAAATACAAAAGATGGAAAAGGTTTTTTTCTGTGGGATAGAAAGGAGAATCCACGATCTCCTACACCTTATCAATATCTAAAAGATGTCAAATATAGAATATATGTTTCTATAGAATCTCAAGAAATCTATAACAAACTAAAACAATTATTAAAGGAACATAAATGTGTTTATACACCTTATCTTGGAATAAGCGAAATGATAGCAAACTTCTGTTTTGTTGGTGAAACTGAAGTAACAGTTCAAGAAGCAGATGAAACTCTTATTCATAGTGTAATTAATAAAGATAAAGCAAAAATTAATTTGAAACCAAGAGAAGGAATCAGGTGGATAATTGAAAGAATTCCATTATCGATGAGTGAAGATAGGGTTGTTGATGAATTCATTGAAGTAGTTTTTGAAGCTAATCTGAATCCACTACAAATAACTGAAGGACAATATTATAACGTGGATAATGATAATATAGTGTTGCTATAAAAGGTGTTACCAATCAAAATTAATGAATTTAACCTTAAATCACATCCAAACAAAAAATTGATTACACATCTAAAAGAAGTTGGAAATATTTCAAGAGAATTGGTCAAAGAAACCGTATTTGAAAATAACGAGCTATATGCAAAAATAGCTTACCTTAATGGTATAGCACATGACTTTGGTAAATCAACAAGCTTTTTTCAGAATCGGCTAAATTTTGAGAAAGTTGATGAGAAAGCTTATCACAGTTTAATTTCAGCTTTTTTTGGTTTTTTTCTTATTGATAATTTCTTAAAAAAGAATAATCTTCAGGAAGAACATAGGTTTTTGCCTGCTATTAGTTGGTTAGTGATTTCCAGACATCATGGAAATCTTAATAATATAAGGGTTGGAAGCAAGAACATTATTTCTAAAATTCAGAATACAAACTTAGATGTCTTAACAGCTCAAATAAAAGATATAAAAAACAACAAAGAAGTTCAAAATATATATTTTCTATTGTTAAAAGATTTCAATTTAAAGATAAATCTTGAAGAGTTTATATTGAATATTAAGAATTTTCAGGATTTTTCTTCCGATTTGCAAAAGCAACTTAAAGAACTTACTAGAACCTCTTCTATTGATGTTTATAGTTTAATTTTATTTTTTTATTCGGTCTTGTTAGATGCAGATAAACTGAATGCTGCAGGTCTAGATATTGTTCCAGAACGTATCCTCGGTATCAGAAGTAGAATTATTGATAATTATAAAAAAGCAAAATTTCGATCAGAAAAAAGTAAAATAGACAAAATAAGAGAACAAGCATATGAAGAAATGCAAGAGAATGTAACAAAGCTAGATTTGAAAGACAAATTTTATACTGTTACACTCCCTACAGGAGCTGGTAAAACCTTAACTGGTCTTTCTTTAGCATTGAAACTGAGAGAGAAAGTAGAAACAGTGTACAAATTCTCACCACGTATAATTTATGCACTACCTTTTCTTAGTATTATTGATCAAAATAGTGAGACAATTAAAGAAATTTTGACATCATTTCTTGATGCAAATTACCTTAATCTACTAGCAGAAAGTGAGAAAAAAGAGATGGGCGTTTTGAGCGATTTACCATCAAATTTGTACTTAACTCACCATCATTTGTCTGATATAAAATACATTGAAATGAAGCAAAATGATGAAATATATAGTTATAAGGATTTTAATACATCACTCCTACTTACCGAAGGATGGCATTCTGAAATAATAATTACTACTTTTGTCCAATTATTCCACAGCTTATTTACGAATAGGAACAGAGCTATAAGAAAATTTCATAACATTGCTAATTCTATTATACTTCTCGATGAGGTTCAGAACATTCCTATTAAATATTGGGGATTGATTAGAGATTTCTTTAGGAATTTTTCTGCAAAATTCAATTGCTGGGTAATCTTGATGACAGCTACCCAACCAATGATTTTTGAAGAAAAGTCAATTGAACTTGTAAAGGATAAAGCACTATATTTTGAAGAGTTTGATAGATTCATTTATTACATAGATTTACAGCCTAAAGATATAGACACCTTCCTTTTCGAATTAGTTAGTAATATTGATGATTGTAAAAATGATATAATGGTTGTAGTTAATACAATTGGAGTATGTAAAAAAATTTATGAGAAATTAAAAAATAAATATATTTGTGAATTCAATAATTTTGAAATTGATAATGACGGTATTCTTGTCTTTCCATCCCTTGAAATTATTAACCTGACAACACACATACTACCCTATTATCGTTTGAGAAAAATAAAGAGAATTAAAGCGGATAAGAAACGAAAAATCATCATTACAACACAATTGATTGAGGCAGGAGTAGACATAAGTGTGGATGAAATTTACAGGGATTTAGCACCTTTAGATTCAATTGTTCAAACTGCAGGTAGATGTAATAGAGAAAGTAAAAAGAAAGAGAAAGGAACTGTGAAGATAATTCAGTTGATAGATGAAAATCAAAGATTCTTTCATTCTTACATCTATGATCCAACTTTGATAAATATTTCAAAGACAGTACTAGACAAGCTTGGAAATGAAGTTACAGAAAGAGAGTTTAATCTGAAAGCAATAAATATGTTCTACGAATTGTCAAAAGAAAGAAAAGCTCAAGAAATTACTATTCTCAAAGAAATAAATATGCTGAATTTTGATAATGTCTCTCAATTTAGTTTGATTGAAAAAGATTCATTAAAAACAATATCTGTTTATATTGAGATAGATGTTGATGCTGTGAAAATAAGAAAGAAATTAACTTCTATAATGACTGAGAGAAAAGGATTTGAAAAACGAGAAGAGTTACTGAAAATTAGAAGTGATTTAAACAAAAATCTACTTTCTATTAACTGTAATCGAAAGACTTTGAATGAAATAAATCTACTTCCTAATATTACTAATGAAATAAGGTATATACCATATGAAATTCTGAAAGAATGGTATTCTGTTGATAGTGGTTTCAAATTTCCAGAAAGCACAAGTGAAATGAGGATTATTTGAACAAGAGGGAAGATAAATTGTATATTGCAAAATCTAAAATTACGGGACTTCTAATTTCGTATTACTTTATATGTAAAAGAAAGATGTGGCTTTTTTCTCATAAAATTTCTTTTGAATTAGAACATCAAAATGTCCAGATAGGTAAACAACTCCACAAAAATAGATATAAACGTCAAAAAAAAGATATTACTATTTTTGACACAATAAATATAGATTTTATAAAGAAGGGAGAACAGATAGTATTACACGAAATTAAGAAATCAAAGAAGATGGAGAAAGCTCACAAGTATCAGATGTATTTTTATCTAGATTTTTTACTAAAGCATGGAGTTGAAGCAAAAGGAGAAATTAATTATCCAATCCTCAATCAAAGAATATCTCTTAAGCTTACTGATGAGATAAGATTAGAATTGGAAGAAATATACCAAGGAATAAGAGAAACTGTTTCTGGAGATCTTCCAAGAAAAAGGAAAAAGAGTTACTGTAAAAAATGCGCTTATTATGAATTTTGTTTTTGTGATGAAATATGAAAAAGGAATTCTATATAACTCAAGATGGGGAGTTAAATCGGAAGGAAAATACAATCTATTTTTCAAATGTGAACACGAAAAGAGCTTTACCTGTTGAAAGAATTAACAGTATTTACGCATATGGTAATCTAACTATATCTGGAGGTGTGATACTTTATTTAGCAAAGAAGGGTATCCCAGTTCATTTTTTCGATTATTATGGATGGTATAAGAGTACTCTTTATCCAAGAGAAACGTTAGTTAGTGGAGATATGGTGGTAAGACAAGCATCACATTATCTAGATTATGTAAAAAGGATAAAACTTGCTAAGAAATTTGTAAAGGGAGCTACAGGAAATATACTCAAAAATGTTAAATATCAATCTAGAAAGGCAGAAGGTTTAGAAGAATATATAAAAAAGATAGAAGGATTGAAGGAACGAATCAACAATTGTACAACAATTCAAACATTAATGAGAGAGGAAGGGATGATTAGAGAAACTTATTACAATGCACTAGATGAGATATTTCCAGAAGAGTATAAATTAATTAAGAGGGAAAAAAGACCTCCAACTAATAGAATGAACACTTTG
>JAGLXK010000057.1 GCA_023132955.1 Candidatus Heimdallarchaeota archaeon | reverse complement strand
ATATAGTGAACCAATGAAAATAAGAATGTCTTGCTGGGATACAGGAGGCCAAGAAATGTTCACCTATCTCCGCCCCAAATACTACACTGGTGCTACTTGCGCCATTATTGTCTATGACATCACCAACCAGAGTTCTTTCGACGATTTAGATGTCTGGGTCAATGAAGTTCTCTCCAAATGTCCTGATATTCCTGTTATCATCAGTGGCAATAAATTTGACCTTAATGAAGCTCGTTCCATTGATAAGGATACTATTCTTGATTATATCCGTCTTAAGAAGTTTGATTATGTTGAAACTTCCGCTCTCTCTGGTTTCAATGTTGACAAGCTCTTTCATCATGCAAGTAGGTTATCACACCAGTATGGTGAAGAAATGTTGAAGTTCAGAAAGGAATACATACTTTAGAATTACTAAACAAATGCCAATTGACTTTGTTACTACCCAAAAACCATTTTTCCCTTTTCATACTCTTTTAGATATTCTTCTAGTTTTCTTATTTTCTCTAGAAATCCTCTCTTCTTTTCCTCTTCTACTTCCTCTCCCCTAAGATATACATACGGAAAACTCTCTTTTGTTTGTTTTATTATTTTTTCGTATGGTAGATCTACTTCTTCTTTAATAAATGCCCTAACCTTTTCAATTAGTGTGTTTAATATTGGTTCCACTTCATCATAATTCAATACCCACTGTAGGTATAGTGCCCTTCCTAAATCTGCAATTATTTCCCTGCATACATTCCTAAGCTTCTTTTTATCTTCTTGTTGTTTTCTCTTTTTCTTGTATATCTCATCTAACATTGCTGCTCTTATTATTCTTTCATTTATTATGTGATTACATTCATCATATTCCCCCTCACTTAATGTATCTCCTAAATCATGACAGAATGTTAACTCATCCAACAATGAAATAAAGATTATCAATTTCCTAGCAACTATATTTGCTTCATCCTTTACCTTAGATTTCTGAATGAGTGTAGAATAGAAATTCAGTAAAGTTCTAAGTAGGATTCTTACTAGTTCTTCCTTCTCCTTTTTCGTTCTACTAAAAATTCTCAGTTCAAAGTTAAAATATCTTTCATAAATTTCCGCTACTATACTGAAGATGATTCTTACCTCATGAAAAGGTTGAAGTAATACACTTGAACCAACCTTTTCATTCAATTTATCTGCTAGTTTTTTCACTTTTTCTTCAATACTAAAACTATTAACTAAACTGTATTCAGATAACAACCTTTCTGGAGCATCATCAGAAAGAAGAATTTTAACAGAAGGTAAGAATTTCAGTTCTTCTTCTACAATATCAAACAAATCCAAGAATTCCCAGTCTAAATATCCTGTAAAGGTGTCAAAACCCTTTTCACCATACTCTTGTAGAATGTACTCCCTTCCTTTCTTATCTGTTAATATATCTGTGAATATCTGCTTTTCTTCAGGATAGAATATTTCCCAATTGATTTCTTCTGCTTCTCCTTCCTTTATTTCTAATCCACAAACATAACACTTCACATCGTTCTTTTTAAAAGGATTACTGCATTTGGAGCAAAATAGTTCATCCAATAGTAAAAATACTCCGCAATTCAGACAAAATTCGTTATTAGAGGAATTGAGAGTCTGACAGTTAAAACATGTACTGACCGGATAAACTTTTTCATCTTTTATCATACACTTACTCTCACATAAAATTATGTTTCTGTACATTTAAGCTTTCTGTGGCAAAAGTAGAGTGGAGAAGTGAAGATAACACTTCTACCCTCTAATTTAGGAAGTGCCAGTTTGTAGTAATCCATTTAAAGAAATCTTGTATTTTTGGTTTTTCTGGGAATGAGAATACTAAATTTAGCGCTTCAATTTTGATCTCATTGATTAACTTTGATAACCAATTCCCACCATCTCCTAGTGAGTACACACCTCTAGTGCTTTCCCATCCTGGAATAGCTCTACCTGAAGTTTTCTGTTGTCCAAATCTTATGTTTATTTCTACATCATTTATACGTAAGTTCCCATTCCAATCAATATCAATACTGGATATGTGGTCAGTTGCATAAGTAGTACCAAAACCAATCCCGTTTGGATATTGTGATATTCTACTTCTCAGATACTGCATTGCATCATCACAGTTTCTTTGGTAATCTGCTAATATCAGCGCGAAAAGTTTCATCATTTCATCATCCCCAGATGGATGGAAGAGATCAAGTCCAGTCCCATAACCAATTCTCCTCCTAAGTAAATCTAAAGTGTCTTCTGGAATTCCATATCTGTTTCTTAGATGTGTAATCCATGCTTCAGCAACTTCTTCTCCATATCCAGCTCTTCGAGAACCTGCTACCGGATTGAAATCTACCATGAATCTTCCCTTATCTGATATACTAAAGGTTATAGGATTTTGTAGTAATTTCTTATCCAGACCTAAATTGTCTAGCATATGTTGTAAATTGTAATTCATATATACATTGAATTTTGTTCCTGCTTCTGATACAAGTTGGAATGGTTCTCCTGTCTTTTTGTTGTAAAAAACTAGGCATTTGTTAATCTCACCATCACTATTACCTCTCCAAAAATTCCCATCTGGTAGTTTGTAAGGATCTTGAAAATTACGTAACAAAGTTTCTCCAATATCAGGATTGTTTTGTATTAATTCCTCTATCTCCCCAAGAGTCTTACCACTAACATCATAATTACTATCTTCCAAAAGCATTTTGAACCAGTTCTCTTTGAAAGTTATTGCATTAACAGATTCTTGTACTGTTCCACCGAATAGCGTATCTAGTCTTGCACTAAATGGTGCATCCCATTGTTGATGATAATTATAAGTAACAATTCCATTTTGATCAAAGAAAGATTTAAGATAATTATCAATAACTAACCCACGATTAGATGAAGAAAAAGTCTCGAGACAGAACTCCATTGATCCACCGCTAAAAATCTGAAATTCGTCAAAAACTCCTGTAGAAATCATTTTATTGTAGATTAGTGTCTGCATTTCATTTATTCTCCCTGCGACTTGATGTGGTGTTAGATCATCAATACAAGAATCAAATCCCCCTAAAGCATTAT
>JAGLXK010000569.1 GCA_023132955.1 Candidatus Heimdallarchaeota archaeon | reverse complement strand
TTACTAGATGAGATTATTCAGAGTTTTAAAGCGAAACATCTCTTTGTGGTGAATTCAATAACAGATACAAATCTAATGAAACTAGTAGATATAGCATCCGAAGATTTTGAGGTTTATTCATACTATTGGCTTAAAAGAGCAGGAATTACAAGCAAAATACAGAAATTTGATTTAACTCCTCAAGTTTATGAACCATATATGAAAACATGGAGAAAGCTCCATTTTGACCTAGATACAGATTCTAGAGTAAAAATGTATAATAATATCAAAAATCTAGATGGAGTAACAGATGTTAGAATCATAACAGGCAATGAAGCTTTGGAAGAATTAATGAGCCACCCAGACATTAACTTAAGGATAATAAACAAAAACAATGGAATTGATGACATTGCAATAATTCACTGGGTGGATGCAGAAGGAGAACCTCATTTTGTATCATTAGTTGATACCTACAAAGGTGGAGCTAAGGGTAATCCTTTATCAAGTCACAAAAAGCATATCTATGATAATACTATTGATGGTGTAGACCAAGCTGGTAGAAAATATTATGAAAAAGCAACTGAGGTTAGACAAGAATTTCTCAAAGAAAATTTGTTAAAACAAGAATATGAGGTATTAATTAAATGGCGTCAAGATAGCCAAATGTTAGATGAGTTAATTTATTACAGAACAACTCATTGTTTGGATTCTCGTGCTACAGATGGAATTGCTAAAATTGGTATTCCTGTTGGATACACAGGGGGAGGTGGTAGTAATTTTCTGTTCTTAACAACCTATCATACTGTGTATGGAAGCGATCATTATGTTCAGAGAGCAATTATAGAGCTATTTGATAATAATATTGCTAATTGGAATGAGGATTTATACAAGGCTTTTGTTCATGCTGAAACAGAAAAAATTATGCTGGGTTATGTAAAAGAATTACAGATGGAAGAATTAGTTCTAACAGGTAGAATGACAGAAGTAGGAGAAATCTTGGATGATGGAACAATAAAATACTTCGATGAAAAGGGAAGATTATTGCTTCGAACTGATAATAGACAAGTTCTTACAATAGAGGAGATGGCAGTTAGATTTATCAACCCTGCTGATGGAGGTAAGACTTCTTCATTACTTATTGATCAGCAATTCTTGCAACCACAGATAAGAAATATGGGAATATGGGATGGACAAGAGTGGATTACCAGACCAAGAGTCGCATGGAATGATTTACCTACAGAAATTTCAGACATCTCTTGGTTAGAAATAAAAATTGAGGA
Organism: Candidatus Heimdallarchaeota archaeon; assembly: GCA_023132955.1. GTDB lineage: Archaea > Asgardarchaeota > Heimdallarchaeia > Heimdallarchaeales > Heimdallarchaeaceae > UBA460. Next base: position 2,018 of record JAGLXK010000569.1, on the reverse strand, counting down.
AATCCAACAGCAGATAGGAAAAGAATTAGGTTTTGACAACTACCATTTTGAATATCAAATAGTTTCTCTAGACCTAATAGAACGAATTCAGAGGGAAGCTGCAGCAATGTTCCAAGAAAGACTGATTAAGGAAGGTTTGATAGAAGGTATCTACTCATCTGGAACTAGTTCAGGATGGCAGGTTACTGTTATTGGACTCTCAAATGATTTGCACCCAGCTCAAATTACTAGATGGATAGAAGAGTCTTCATGGTATTATGGTATGAAGAATTATGAGAACATCATATTCATTGAAGATGGAGTAAAAAGTGAAACTGTTTTCAAACAAGGAACTGATAGTGGTCATGGTCTTGTATCACTTACTAGAGGAGAAAGGGAAATTTTCTTAGAAAATCTACCTTTCAGAGTAACAAGTGCGTGGTGTGCAGGTTTAGATCCTCATGCTTACAAAAGAGAGTTACAAAGTGCTATTTATCATTTTCAAGATAGTTATAAACTTCATACAAATGCAATAGCAGCTGGGAACAAAGCTCTAGCAAAAGAATACAAGAATACATGCGAATTAATAATAGAAAGAATATACGAATTAGAGGGAATCATAAAAATAAGAATAAGCTACACAAGAAAAGCATCACTAGCACCGATACATAAATGGAAAGAATGGATTGACGACTATATTACTTCATCTGGCTTGAAACCGAAGAAAGCAATTTCTACATCCAATTACAATTCTTATCAACAAGATTCTTATTCGAATATTACTAATTCTAGATTCAATAGTATAATTAGTTTTATGGACAAAGAAGGAAAGTATATCGAGATAAATGGTGAAAGGGTAAATATACAGTTTAACTGGAGAGACTTATTCGAAAAAACTAGCAATCCTCTGTATAAGTATGGAGGAAATATTGGATTATATCTATTACTCCCCCCTGGAGAAACTTACACAAGTTCATCAAACACACTATTTGATTGGGATAGTATAGAAGATTCTACTGGAGCGATAGACAATGACGTTCTTCAAGATTTCCGAAATACTGAAGATATTTGGTCAATCGATAATATACACATGGAGACAGAAATGTTCAAACAAGATAAACACATTGATTCTTATAGACAGAAACAGGCTTGGGTGAATTATCTGATCCAAAAAGGATATTCAACAGAGATCATTGATTGGGTAAAGGGTAAGAATCACAAGTATCATCCTTTACAACCAGATTCAAACAGTAAAACTGCAACTCTAGCTATTAGTGCCATCACTCACGAATATATGAGTATACTTCGTGAGTTTAAAGTGTGGATTGTCAGGCTATTATTTTTAAGAGATTCTGTTTTCAAGATATGGGAAGAAAGCTCTTTAACTCTTGAAGATGTCTGGGGGAATTTCAAATTCAAAACCAATGGGATCATTAAAGCTTGGCATGATAATGCAGAATTAACTTATGATGGTTTAAAAAAGAAAGAAATTGTTTCCATAACTTTCATTGATTTCATGTCTTACGAATATCTTAATGGTACAGAAGACTGGACCTATATCTCCGAACCTTATGTTTTTGGAGGATATAATTCAGGAATTGAACAATATGTAAACACTTTAACTCAGCAAGGGATGAAGTGGATGATGATAAATTCTGATAATACAGCCAAAATTCTCAAACTCTGTAGATGGTTAACCAAGAACATCTTTTCAATAGCAGGTGTTCTTTAATCTTCTTTCTTTTTTTCTCTATACCTACATCTGATATCATTTATTATCTGTAATTCTTTTTCAGGTTCCATTATCTCTTCTCCCCAGACTTTTTCCTCTAACTCCTTTCTCCCTCTACCCTTGCATCTGTAATCTAAGCTTCCATCTGGATTGCCCTCATAATAGTACTCTTGTTTCAGATAATACACTTTTGTTCTATCGTTGATGAATGGTTCTAACTCTTCCATCTCATTTTTCGCTGTTGTACTATAAAACAGATCTTCAAGATGACCATGAGCATAAATTGGTATAAGATTAAACTCTTTCA
>JAGLXK010000568.1 GCA_023132955.1 Candidatus Heimdallarchaeota archaeon | reverse complement strand
CCAAGACCAGCATCAGAAACCATTATGAACATCTTATCTTCACTTCTAGATAGGTCAAATTGCTTTTCAGCCCATTCAAGAGCAGATTGCATTTGGGTTCCACCTCGTGCTTCCAGATCAAGGACTTGGTCAACGATTTCATCAAGATCTACTTTTTCATCAATCTCACATAGGACATGAGTATTAGATTCGAAAAGAGCTACACCTAGTTCGTCTCGTGAAAAAGTTATCAAAAGCATAGCAGTTGCAATAGAGGCACTGGCTAAGGGGGGACCACTCATTGATCCACTAATATCTACAAGAAAAATTACACATCGTCTTCCAGTAATTGTTTTTCTAACAATGAAGTCATCAATTATTACATCTTCTATTCTCTTGCCTTGGTCTAGAATGTTATCGATTGTTTCATCCAAATCTATTGTATCCAAGTCATCTCCAAGAAAATATGGTCGAGTACTTCCTTCAGGTAAAGGACCAGCCTCACTTGATCCAATCAAACTTGCAGCTTTCTTCTTAGCAAGATCAATCATTATTCTCTTAGCATGATCCTTAACAATTTGACGTAACCAGGGAGGTAAAGTATTTGCATGTTCGAACCACTGATGGAGCAAATTCTCTCCTCCTCCAGCCCCTAAGGCCTTTTCTAGAAGCTCATGTCCTTCTGGTGTATTAGGAATTGAATCAGTTACTTGTTTTAAATCAATGGTTGCTAAAGCTCCTAAAGCCCCCTCAGATTGTTCATTTATTGAAAGGTCAATTAGTTCTTGAATCTGTTGTTGAGAAAGTTGTGCTTTATCTAGAATAACATGAGTTTTTTCAAAGGTCGCTTCTTTGTTTTGAATCATTGTTTTTACATATTCAAAAGCTCCACCTAGTAATCTGGCTATTTCTTCATTGGACATACCGATTTCTTGACCTTTCTCTTTCACTTTCTGAGGGTTGAACTTGATGTCATAATCACGAGCAAAATCTACAGAATCTACTAACTGTTCAGGAGTGGTAGCACTTGATATCATTCGGTCAACAAAATGCTCAAGCTCCTCATCAAGTTGATTTGAGATAAACTCGTTACCTATTTGATCTTTTAGAGAAAGTAAATCTTGAGCCATTTGATGTTGATCTTCCCAATTCAGAGTTTCATCCTCTTTGAATTCGTCTAATTTCTGGTTAAAAGAATCAAACCATTCAGCTGAAGAAATAGGATTTTCGATGAAATCTTCCATCTCCAATTCTCTAAACTCTTCTTGATATTTATCATAAGCATAACTTGAAAGATTAGTTCCAAAGAGATCATCAACCTTCTTAGCTTTATCTAACAACTCCATCGGTGAACTATATTTCATAGAATTTTCCACGAATTCCTCAAGATTCTCTCGTGTAAGATGATCATCGAAGAGATTAGGTTGATTGAGAATATCATCTAATGTTGAGGCTTCATCTCTATACTTCTGACCAAGATAATCTTGGATTTTTTGGAGTGATGGAGCGAACTTACTCTGAGGTAAACCCATTCTTCTTAGTTGGGATTCAAGCTCATTCATTGCTTGGAGTGAATTGAAAATCTCTCTTTGAGTCATGTTATCTATAATTTCTTCATAATGACTCATATCCTCTGTTTCAGGTTGTTTAACACCTTCAAAGAGCTCAGATAAATTGCGTATGGATTGTTCTCTGGTTAATTTCCTAACATCTTTGCTAGCATCTAAAAATTCCGAATTAATCATCCCAGAGTTATCTATATGTGGAACAGATTTCTGAATGTTTTTCTTCGCAGAATCAAATACTTGTTCCCAATTAGTTTGATGATTTTGTAAAATACCAGA
>JAGLXK010000567.1 GCA_023132955.1 Candidatus Heimdallarchaeota archaeon | reverse complement strand
GTTTATAGTAATTTGGGTGGCGTTATCTAAAACCACGATTGAGAGATTACTACCTGCTCTAAGAAACTCATCTGAATCCTTTTTAGAAAAAGAGTAAGAATGTTTCCTTGACGACTTTATTGTAGCACAATTAAAATTATTTTCCGATAGTTTCTCTAGTAATGAGCAAATTATAGTTGTTTTTCCGGTACCAGAATACCCTATGATTTGCAGAATTTTCGGTTTGATCATAAGATTACACATTTATTTTGTCTATTATTTCTGAACCATATAAAATAAAATAGAGTAGTTAGAAGAATAATCTCTCCTTTACTCTTCTATTTCTTTTTTGATAGCATTAGCCCCATAAAGTAGTTTTTTAGCTGATGTTATGCCTATTCCACGGATTTTACTCAGCTCTTCAGGAGTAGATGTAAGGATTTTCTCTAAAGAATCAAATCCACCATCTTTGAGAAGCATTGCAATTTTTTCACCAACACCCATTATATCTGTAACCTTCAAATCAGCTATTGTTCTTTTTTCCAAATCTTCGAAATCCTCTATTGGAGTACCATCATCCACAACTTCGATTTCAAACGGTAAAATCTCTTTCTCCTTGACTGGAGTTTTAGCAGCGATTTTATCTTTTTTAACTTCTTTCTTTACTGTTGATGGCGGCACAGGAATTTTATGCTCTTTTGGATCTATTTTTACAATCGGTTTTACTTCTAGAATTTCCTTTTCCTGTTCTTTAACAACTTCTGAGGGTTTTTTCAACACTTCTTCCTCTTCTAGTTTGAGTAAAATTTCTGAAGGAGGAACTAATTTATGCTGTTTTATTTCTTTTTTAGGGGCAGCTACTCTAGTTTTTTTTTCTTCTGGTATCTGACTAGGTTCAACGAAAATTGATTTTGAAATTACTTCGATTATCTCTCTTTTCTTTAAATATTCACTTGGACGAAGCAAATTATTAATCGGAGGTTCTTCTTTTTCAGTTTTCTCTAATTGTTTCGTAACCACAGGATCCCCTGATACCTTTTGATAATCTTCTGCTTTTTCTTCTACAAATGCATATGCTGTTTCCCGTGTTTTTAATACTTCACTAGGTTTGAGTAGATCATTGACAGGTGGTTCTTCTTTTTCTTCCTTAGCTTCAACTTTTACAGGGGGTAACAGAGAAACTTCAGGAGAAACTGTTTCCTCTGTTTTGAAAAGTTCACTAGGTTTAACAACAGTATCATCTGGTGGTTTATCTGGTCGAGCTTTTTCAATAATTACCTCTTGATCTGGCTTTACAAGCTCTCCCAACATATGTGCACCAGAAGCTTTAGCTGGTTTGGGATCAAGCGGATCAAAATCATTAGATCTTACTTTTGCTTCTCGTACTGCAATACCTGAAGAATGTAAAGATGTTCCTGTCCCTAAGTTTCTAACAGCTTCTATCATTTGGTAGAAATTTATGTTTGATATCCCAATATCAGAAAAGTATTCTGACAACCAATTTGAGAATCTATGAACGTTCACTTCAGATCCCAATTTTTTCTCCCAATAGTTGATTATTGTCGTTGCAAGTTGATCAAAAGTAGAAAATTTATGAGTTTCCACAACGTGCTTACCATCATACAAATCCAGAACTCCGCTCAAACTGGCTGTATATTCAGTTTCAGTAGATTTAATGACAACGCTATATCTATGACTCCCTATCAAACTTCTTCGAGGTGACCTTGATGACATTATCTCACAAATAAAGAAATACTTTCCAAATTAAAAAATTTGCTTATAAGGGAAAGGAAAAAAAAGGGTAAAAAAGAGAAAATTATGTTTTTGCTTCTTGAGGTTTTTCCCAAGTTGGTCTTTCTTCTTTATCGTAGGTTTCCATAACTTCGGCTTGTATTTCATCAATATTCTTTTGAATATCTTTGGAAATTCTACTTCTTCTACCAGGATTACCTCTAAATGGATCAGCTATGTGGAAGAAAAGTATTGTCTTGTAAGCTGTGGAAATAGGTCGTAGAATAGCTGATGTTGGTAAATATCCAAAGAGGAAGAACAGAGCACCTATAGCTAGTGAAAACACTATTTTATAGCTAATTCCTAATGCAAACTCAGTATCAGGTATACTTAGCTGATCAGCTAACCAATAATATCCAAGGAAGAAACCTCCAGATGAGAAGAATCCCATAGTTAGCAAAGTGAAGAGACCTTTAGCTATATTTACACCAGTTTTTCCAATAATAATATCAGCAGCTGAATCTAGAGACAAATCAGCAGATCTAACTACACTTCTAATGAAGCCTCGTTTTTCTACTACTATAATTGTTAAAGTATAATAGTTAAGGAATTTGAGGATTTTGAATAATCCTTTGAGAATTATTATGAAAATAAAGAATACTATTCTCAAAACCTTCATAGTTATTGTCCAAACTTTATTCTTCTTCCATTTCCTAAAGAAATTTCTGTTAGCAAAGAATTGGATTGTTTTAATTATTGCATCAAAAAATGCTATGAACATTCCAAATAAAACAATGCTTCCTTTAACTTTCCAGATTTCCCTAATTGCTATTTTCAAAGAAGAATCTTTGTAATTATTCCATCTTTTGAAAATACAAATATTAATTGCATCACTGAAATGTAACATCGTATAATGTATAGCTAAATAAGCATATATCAAAACAAAGAATACAACGTATTCTACCCATTTACCGGCTGTAGTTCCAGTTAACCACTGATCGATATTTGCACTTGTAAATACTGCAGCAGCAATACCAGTTATAATAGTAATTAGAGACATAAGTGCAAAAAAGAAGACAGGAGTCAAAGAACTCTTTTCATCATTTACAGCTTCATTACTCATCTCAAATATCTTGGAACCAAGAATTATCCGTTTTCCTACCAGTAGTGCTATTATTAGCAAGATAGCAGCGGGTGCAATTAGAACAATTCCAATCCACACTTCACTAAAAGCGATGAAGGAGTAAATTCCAGCTCCAGTGAGTACTAATGGAATACCAAAAATAACTGTATTGACAATTTCTGCTCCAATATAACTCATTAACCATACTTGCAAATATGCAAATACTATACCTATTACAAATAAAGCACCAGCAACACCTACTACCCACCAAAGATAATCTCCTAAAACGGTTGTAACAGAGTTAAATTTCTCAAGAACCCATTGGACTAAATCTGTATTTTTAACAACCAGTTGATAGATTGCATAAAAACCAAAAGCGTAAGCAGCTATTACTAGTAAAAACCAGAAGTAAAAGATTAATCCAAAATCTCTTACTTTTCTTTCTTCTGTAGTCATGTCTACATATTAATTTACCTCCTTCAAAAATCTTTTCCATTTGTTTTAAAGCAATAAAACTTAAGTACATTCCTTATAAAGGAATTTTGTGTCTGCTGATTTGAATGTGATTAGTCATCTGGTTTTAGATGATAAAGAATTCTTAGATGTTAAACCAGTTAAGAAGGAAAAATCGGTTCTTGGAGGACCACCAGCTTATGCAACAATGGTTACACCTCTTCTCTCTTTGAAAACTAGAATAATCACTTCTGTTGGCAAAAATTTCCCAGAAGCTTATCTACACTATCTTTCTTCAATAAACAGATTGGAACTAGAGATTCTTATAGGTGAAGAGTCAACTAAATTTTTACATAAAATTTACAAAGATAAAAGAACGATGTTTTTATTGTCGCAAGCAGACATTCTTGATGAATTTGTAGAAGAACAGAAAGGGGCTAAAGCTTGTTTAATTTCCCCGGTTTTCAGAGAGATATCTAATCTATCTGTTAAATGGGCTAAAAACAATCATGAATATATAGGACTTGATGTTCAAGGCTTAGTTAGGAACACAGATAGAAATAGAAAAATTGTTTTGGAATTTGATAATAAATATGTTAAGAGCATCATAGAAGATGTTGATATTGTCAAATTTTCTTTAAATGAAGCAGAAGCATTTACACTAAAGAAAACCTATTCGGACATATTCAAATCTCTTCCAATAAATATAACCAATGTCATTACATCAGGCATACAAGGTGTAGTATTTAATGAGGGTGAAAAGATTTACAGTCTTAAATCTCCAATCAGAAATGAACTTGATCCAACAGGTGCAGGAGATGTAATGATGACGGGAATTTTAGCAGAAATTATTAAGAACAAAGATGTTGATTTCTGTATAGCTTTCGGAATGGCTCTAGCCGCTGAAAAGGTTCAATATAGCAAAATTCGCACTTTGTCTTCTAAAAATTATAGCCAGATTGCAGAGGAAATTCTTAGTACTAAAGAACTCATTAAATAGAATTCATTTTGTTAAATCTATTATACGTAAATTTTCAAGAGAGTTTGATACTATATTCAATTCTTGAATCTTCATTTCTTCATTTAATACATACTCAAGAGTAGCATTAATAATTGGATGTTTAGGACCTAGAAGATCACATATTTCTGGACCAGATGATATGTCAAATGTTTCAATTACTCTGGTCATAGAAACTATTTTGTCTTTATCAAATGTTATGAGAGGCTTAAGTACTCTAAAACTAGCTGCTTGCTCAATCACAGAGATATTTGCTAGTGTTTGACTTGAAACTTGACCAAGACTTTCTCCTGTTCCTATATACTCTGCATCTTCTATTTTAACGATTTCTCCTGCAATTTGAAGCATGAATCTTTTCATCAATACAAAATAGTAAGAATGCTTGCAATTATTAACAAATGACTGCAATGCATCCGCTATATCAATAACATAAAATTTAGCCCAACCAAATTTCTTAGACAGTTGAATACTCTTTTCTATTGATTCTTCTCCTGCAAAATCAACATTGGAGAGATGTAATGGTATGATTTCATATCCTACTTTTTGTAATAAATATCCAGCAAGACCACTATCAAAACCTCCGCTAAGAAGTAAAATGACCTTTTTGGATGTCATGTTAAACACTAAAGATTTAGGTCTTTTAGAATGTTTAGATAGGAAAAATATTTTAACAAATAAAAGAAATTTACTTAATGAAAATTGAACAATTCACTATGGAAATGTATCAAGAAGTGAAACAGATATGGGAAAAAACAGGACTCACTTTAGGGAAATCTGATACAGAAGAAGAAGTTGAACGAGCATTAAGTTATACTCAAGATTTATTTATAGTTGGTAAAAAACAAGATAAAATAGTTGCAGTAGTTATGGGGGCTTTTGATGGAAGAAGAGGTTATGTTCATCATTTAGCTGTAGATCCTGAATACCAGAGGTTTGGAATAGGAAAAGAAATGATGGAAGAACTTCATAACCGATTTAGAGAGAAAGAAATAGTGAAGGTTCATCTATTTATCGAAGTTGACAATGAAGGTGTAATTGATTTTTACAAGAAAGTAGGATGGCACTCTCGAGAAGATTTAGCAATGATGAGTTTTGTGCCTAATTCTTAACTCATATCCTCGTGCCAATTGAGCATTATGAAAAAGAAAAGGATTAAACTGGAGCAATTTCTATATTTAGAATTTCAAGAATCCTTACCATTTCTTTAACATCTTCTATGGTATTTATTCTCATTGAGCTTCTGAACATGCTTGAGTTAAGTTCTGAAGCAACTTTGAAGATATCTCTTCTTCTCCAGATATCCATTGATGGGTTATATAATAAAATGTACATTATTTTTTTATCTAAATCACAGAGAAGATAAGTGTCAGCATATTCCAATCTTTTACCAATCATTTCTTTAAGAGAATTATCAGCATTAATAGCGTAAATTCGGGGTATTTTTCCCGAAAACATATCTATCATTCTTGTGTAGAGCTGCTTAATTGAAGAAGGATTGATGTTAGATTCTTTTTGCAGACTTCTACCAATGAGAGTGAAGTATGGTTCTATTAGTCCATAACTATCTAGAACATCTCTAACAGCACTTCCTTCAAAAAGGAAGTAAGCTACACATAGACGATACCCTGCTGCCGCAATTCTTTCATCTGTTGAGGATGTTATCTCTGTTTCAAAAGGAATAGCTATTGCTTTCAGATGTTCATTTTCAGGTACTGGAAGTGGCCCAAGCATTTTTGGATTCTTAGTTCCATCCACTCTTCCAATTGAACCTTTATCCATTTCAACTAAAGTCATTCCTTGCATTACTAAAGTAAGAGCTACATTTTCGTCAAGAGTAGAATTATTAAACAAAATTTCAGGTCCATAGTCTTTGAAGACACTAAATACCAAAACTGGCTCTTTACTTATATTTGGATTTATCATTTTTCTTCCTCAATATTCATCTTCTTTTGTTGGTTGTTGATCTAGCAATATTGCTATTTCAGGAATTTTAGACAAAAATTCATATTTGATTTGTCTAGGCATTTCTTTCGTTGGATCACGTTCTTTGTCTTCAATGAAAGCATTAAGAATCTCTTCAGCTAGAGATTGTGCCTTTGATTCACTATCATCTCGATCTACGAATAAAACAATACTCCAAGTCCCCATCTTTCGAATTACCATTTTGATCACACCAAGTTTAACAACATCCATCACCGATTCACTTTCAAAAATAGTTGAAGCCATAATGTTTAGAGCACTAATTAAGCCACCCAATAGAGTACTGTCATGCTCTTCAATTGATTTATCAAAAGTATGATCAAATGCGGGAACACCACCTTCTTGAAGAATAATAACTCGTTTAGGATTTACTTCTTCTCTCAATGGTGTCCTACCTGTCATCCTGGAAATAATCCAGTCAAAAGCCGTATAGAAATTTTCACCAGTTTTAATGCTTACAGGATAAATGGAAACTGAACGATTAATATCATCCATGATTACTTGAAATGCTGGATCCTGGAGTAAATCTGGAAAAGGTACTGAATCTGGTAAATCTGTTTTATTTGCCAAGAATAATATCGAGGTTGATTGAGGAATTTTATCAAATAGACTAAAAATATATTCAAATGACGCTTCTATGTGGCGTACGGATTGCCCATCAATAACAAAGACAATCCCATCAATTTTACCCAAAATATCTTGGAAATAAGGGCTTTCTCTAGCTGTTTCTTCATCTGCTTCGAGAACAGTAATGACAGATTTACCATAAGAAATGTTAATGTAACAAGTTAGCTGAGGAGGTTGTCCATCAGAAATGGTTCCATATAATAAACGGCTAACAACACTGGATTTTCCTGACCCTTCCAGTCCCAATATAACAAGTTGGGGGATCTTCTGTTCTTGAGAAGAAATCAACTTATCTCTGATAAAGGAAAGATAATTACTCAATTAACGTCTTCCTCCTTCAACTTCTAGTGGAAACTTACTCTCAAACACATCATTGAGATTCTTTTTAACTTCTGCAGGATTTCGACTAAAGTTCTCAAGAATTCTAAGTTGTATTTGTTGAGCTCTTGTTACAGGATCAATTGGATCAATCATAACAGATAAACAGTAAGCTCCTCTCTTAACGTGACTTACATGTTTCTTAAACAAACTTTCCAATTTAACAGATTGTATGCTATCTTTAGAATCAATAGCAAACATTTTAGTTAATTCTTTTAATTTCTTGAAATCATTTGCAATTTCAGCTTGGTCAGTAGGTCTGCCGAAGATAGCTTCAGAGATGATATTCCCACTTATATCCGCTAAAACAGCTGCACCAACCTTAACTTTCCATTGTTGCGCGCCGCACAAAACATCCACAATCCAATCCCATGCCTCATATACTCCCTGACCAGTTAGTGCTGAGGCTTTCTTTATGTTAAATGGTCTAAGATTTCTCAAGAACTTGTCTAATTCGAAAGCTTCGTTAATCTCTGTTAGTTCTTTTGAATTTGGTAGATCACTTTTGTTTGCTAAAAATAGCACAGGAGCACTTTGTTTTGCAAAGTTTATGTAATGCCAAAATGTTTGTTTTGATTCCTCAAATCTTACATGATCAGCTGAATCAACTAGATAGATTATTGAATCAGCTCTTTCAATAAACTTCTTCCATAAACTTAATCTGAAAGGTTGATGTCCACCCAAATCAAAACATGTGAAATTCAAATCACGATATTGATAGTTTTCTAGATTAACCCCATATGTGGGTCTAACCACAATATCTTCCTGTTTAAGCAATTTCTTAACTAAAGATGTTTTACCAGCTCTTTCTAGACCTAATAATGCGACACTAAACTTGTTTCTCCCTACAACTGATTCTTGATTTGCTCTCCCTGTCCGCTCTTGTTTACGTTGTTGCTTTTCTCGTTTTTGCTTCTCCTCTAAAATACGCTTTCGGAACTCATAGAAGGACATTCATTCACCTTTTTCTTTCAAATTTGCGAACTGGAATAGTACTATTTTGAACAATTCTAATATAGTTTTTTCTATTTTAATGTTTTCGTTAACTGTAACATCTAGTAACTAGTAATTAACGCTTATTCAATCAGAGTTATTTAAACATTCACATAGTAAAACCAGCCTAAAGCACATTAGATGGTATTTGGGGAAAAATTTTTTATGGGATAGCTATGAATTTTAGAGAGAATAAAACTAGAGTAATTATACCTAGAACCATGCAAATCATAGCAAAGTTATATTTTCTTGCAATGAAAATGAAAAGTTCCATGGTAAGATAACCAATAATTGCAGTTAAGAGTACTGCGATAAGCAATAGCCACCATTCAATCGGAAAAATGTTTCCTCCTTCTATAGCAACTACGATAAGATTCAAAATAAACCCACCTAAAACAGCTGGAATACTCATTAGAAAACTCCCTTTCACAGTATCTTCCTTATTAGTGGACATTAATAACAATCCACTCATGGTTATTCCTGATCTGCTTATTCCTGGGATAATGGAAAATCCTTGTAGAAGACCACTTGAAGTCATTTGTAGTTTGTTTAACTCTTCGATTTTTTTTCCAGTTCGCTTTTGTTTTTTTGAATAATAGAGTAAGAATGCCGTAATAACTAAAGCTAGTCCAATCACCAGCATCACATACTCACCTATACTGGGACTTGTAATGAAGTATCTAACTAGGAAAAAGCAAGGAACTCCTGTAATTACAGTTCCTAGGGTACTATAAAATAGAAACCATCTCCACTGAATTATAGACTCTTCTCTATTCTTATAATTGAGATACTGAAGAATTTCCTTCCTATATTTAACTAGAACAGCAATTAATGTTCCTAGATGTAACCAAATAGATATTTCGAGAGCTAATTGAGGTTCTAATTTAGTAATGTATACTAAAAGTGAAACTGTTTGTCCTTGTGAACTGACTGGTAACCATTCTAATATTCCTTGAACTAAAGCAAATAATAAAATGAACCAGCTTGACATGATTGTTACCTATTTTTCTAAACTTTAAATCTAAATTACAGTTTATTCTTGACTTATTCTCCATTGAATATATTCTTCTAATTGTTCTCCTGTAGTAACAATCTTTTCAGCCTTATCTAGCTGAGAATCAATGGCCTTACCTTCAATAATTAACACCCATCCTTCTCCGTAGGGATCTGAATTTATCAATTCAGGTTGATCCTTAAGTGCAGCATTCTTTTCTAGAATAGTACCATCAATTGGAGATTTGATTTGGCCAACCCATTTTCCACTTTCATATGTTCCTACTACTTGGTTTTTCTTAACTCGCTTATCAACTTTCATTGTGCGAACAAATTCAATCGTACCAGCTCTTGAAGAAGCATAACTATCAATACCTATCTTTATGCTAGTCTCGTTAATTTTTCTGATCCACATATGGCCTGGTTCTCCCAGAACATAGAACAAATCGTCAGGGAACTCATAATCTTTTATTTCCATATAATCAACCTACTTGCTATTTTCACAATTGCTTTTAATCTTACTAGTGGAAAGAACCTTATTCTTGGAGATATAACTTTTCCTGGATTACTAATATTTTTGGGGTCTACTTTCTTTTTAAATTCCTGGTATCTTTTGTATTGCTCTTTTCCATAGATTGAGCTGTAATAGCCAGAAAACCATAGTCCAGTTGAATAGGGGAATCCTTTTGCTCTACTTTTCTTCGTTGCGATTTTGTAAAGCTTCAAATTCAGAATGGTCTTCTTTATTTCTGAAAGTTTCTCTTCAAAAAAGAGATAAATCAGCAAAGAATAATGGGTTGGAGATATCATTTCTCCTTCTAAGTGAATCTCTCCTTTGAATTTTGAGATTATTTTTCTGAAGAATTTTTCACTAGTTTCTATAGGTAAAATAACTTCAGTAACAAGATAATCAGTACATTCACCTAGTAGTGAAAAACCTTTGAATCGGAAATCCCAAATGTTTTCGATATATCGTCTATCTAAAATTTGCCCTCCAGAAGCTCTTATTGCGTTGTTAAAAAGGATATTGAATTCCTTCTCCTCTTCCTCGAAACTTACTTCTTTTGATATTATAGCCACATAGCTTCTAGGTAAATTGTACCCGAATACCTCATTGAATGATGTAACATGATCAGGATTAAGAAACCATATAGAGAATGGATTAATTTTTGATAAGTGTTCTAATCCCTTAAGCATTTCTGAAGGTGAATCAAACGTACATCCTTGGTGTTTTAACGGAATATTAAATTTTATTTTTAATACAACTTCAGTAATTGTACCTAGGGTTCCATGTGATCCAACAAATAATGAAATATCATCTAACTCCGAATATCTTTTTCTTTCTCCATTTGGAAGTACTACTTCTAAAGCAGCAATCTGTTCATTAGCTCCACCGTATTGAATGCTTCCTATACCATATCCTCCATGAGCTATCCAACCACCTACAGTTGCTGAGTGAAAACTTGAAGGATAAGAACATAGAGAAAAACCTTCGAGATTCAATTGACGCTGAAGATCAGAAAAAACTATGGATGGAGAGGTAGTAACCGTCAGTTCAAGAGGGTCAACCAAAAAGTGACTTTCTAAACCTTTTGTATCAACAACAACTCCTTTTTTGTAAGGAACACTACCACCAAAACCTGCAGTTCCACCACCTCTCTGAGTAATCGGAACACGAGTTTCATTAGCTATTTCATAGATCTTCTGCATATCTTCTGTATTTCTCACTTGGATAACACCATCAGGAAGATTCCCAACGAATAGTTTTACAACTTTAGGTAGATCTGACATATCTCTTGAATATGTTTGCAATGTTGTATAATCATCTCTGAAATTTTTACCTAAATAACGAGTGAAACGGGTACGAGTTGTTTTCTTTAGAGTCATTGTTCTCCCTCCATTGCTCTTAAAATTAATTCTGAGATATCTAAAACCTCAACATTCAAGCCTTTTTTCTTTACTCCTGCTAGTATCGTGTCTTTGCAAGTTGGACAACCATTAGCTACGATTTCTGCTTCTGAATATTCTATTTCTGAGATTAAGTGAGAATTCACCTGACTTACTAAATCAGAATCGTTTAGTTTGAGTAATCCTCCTCCTCCACAACAAAGAGCATCATGTTTATTTGAAGGAAGCTCCTCAAATCTAACATTTGGTATTTGTTTGATTACTTCTCTTGGAGCTTCAACTAAACCACAGTGTCTAACTAACTCACAAGGATCTTTGAATGTTATCTTTTCTTTGATTGTATGCTTTAGTTTGAGTTTACCTTCTTTGATTAGCTCATCTGCTAATTCAGAGATGTGTAGGACTTCGATATCCCATTTATCCCCAAGAACTCTAGGATAACCGATTTTAAAAGCTCTATAGCATCCTGAACATGCAGTAACAATCCTCTTAACTCCTAATTCCTTTAGTTTGTCAAGATTATGCTTTGCAAAGGTTTTACCAACAGAATAACCCCCAGCAAGAAACACAGGGGACCCACAACACCATTCATCTAAACCTAGAATGGTGAAATTTACTCTAGTTTTACGGAGAATTTTTACAACGCTTGGAGCTACATTACCCATTTTACCTGAATATGAAGCTTGACAGCCTACAAAATAAGCAATAGAAGCCTTCTTATTCGTTCTTTTGCTCATATTTAACCCAGCTAAACTCGCCCATGCTAACCTTTCTTCTGCAGGTAAACCATAGATATTTTGAGTTGTTTTGACTTTGTTGTACAATGATAATAATAATGGACTCCATCTACCTTTCTTGAAAGCTTCTTGTCTAACTTGCTCCCAAACCTTGAGCAGAGGAAGATCAACAAGACAAATATTTTCGCATGCTTTGCACATGGTACAAGCAAATATTGCTTCAAAGAGAGTTTTTGATACCTCTACCTTCTTCTCTTCCTTTATACCTTCAGAAAAATATATCCTAATTTGCTCTAGAATCCCTCTAGGATGATATGTTTCCCATTTGAGTTCTTTGAAAGTTGGACATAAAGAACAGTAACCACAGTAAACACATTTCTGAGCTATTTCTAGTAAATCTACCTGCCAATCAGTTGAAGAACTCATAAACATTAAAAGAATATATTTTTTTTCCTTTAATCTTTTGTGGTGATGATTGAGCATTTTCAGAAAAACGTGTTAAGAGGTCTAAGGCTTATATCTATTAAAAACAAAGAAGTGTAATTTCTTCTTAATCATAGATGCTAGAACGAAATTTT
The DNA here is from genome assembly GCA_023132955.1 of Candidatus Heimdallarchaeota archaeon. Lineage (GTDB taxonomy): Archaea > Asgardarchaeota > Heimdallarchaeia > Heimdallarchaeales > Heimdallarchaeaceae > UBA460. Next base: position 2,122 of record JAGLXK010000567.1, on the reverse strand, counting down.
TCCTAACAGTTGTTGCCAATCTTCCTGCTCGAACAAGTTCAATTGGATCAATTTTTCCTTCCTTTTCAATAATTTGAATCATGTATGGACTATGTTCTAAACCTGGTCCTTTCGTGTATACAGCAAAGTCCACCCCAAATTTCAATCCTGGTCTAACAATATATCCTAGATTACGCAGGTAACGATATACAACCATTTTATTCTCAAAATTCATATAAAATTCATGACATTTCGTTACAAAATCTGCTTTGAGAACTTTCAATCCTCCTTCATCAATAACTGATAGTTTCCTTTTTTCGAGAAGATACAAAGCTTCAAAGGAGGAGAGTTCAGATGGATCTCTAAATTCATCTCCTAAATTTGGTTTTCTAACACCCATTGGTTTACCAAAAAATCCATTAGAATATAGCTCCTTCCCCTGCTCTATATCCCAAACAATAATCCTTCTCCCTATCATTTGAGCCTTATATTTCGGAGCCATTATAGTTCTGAAATTTCACGATAATATAAATAGATTGAGATTAATTAGAAGAAGAAACATTAATCGCAGTAAAGATAGTTCCTCCTACAACTTTCAATATTGTTTTATAGAAGTTTGCTAAATTTCTTTACTGAAGGGTATGATTATCTCAACTGGGATTGATGAGCTAGACAATATGATTGATGGTGGTTTAAGAACTGGTTCTTGTTATGCCATCAAAGGATCTGCTGGATCAGGTAAAACAGTTCTTTCCCTATTTATGGCACTTGGAGCTCTAAAGAAAGATATTCCTGTATTATTCATTTCTACAGAAGTTGATCCTGAAAAATTGATAATGTATGGAGATTCATTTGATATGAATCTTAAATCATATATTGAAAAAGGGCTTTTAAGCTTCGAAAAAATGTCTTTAAAACCAAAAAGTACAAGTTTAGTTCAAACAGATAAATTTGATCTCTCAGGGATTATTGCTAGAACTCAAAGTAAGATGAAGTCACTAAATGCAAAGCTTGTAATCTTTGATTCCATTTCTGCATTTTTCGCTGAATTTGTTTATGAAAAAACAGCTAGAAGCAACTTCATGGATTTTATTAGAGAAATCACTGATAAAGAGGCAGTTCTTGTACTAACTTCTGAATCTCAGGTAAATGAAGAATATTCAACATTAGAAGAATACCTTGTTGATGGAGTAATTAAGATTCGAACAGAATTGAAAAACAATCAGATGATAAAGAGAATTTCTGTACCAAAACTAAGATCTGCTAAACCTATCAAGTTCGAAAATAGATTCATTATTGACAGAGATGGGATATCAATTTTACGCTCTGAACAACCTCCATTATCTATAATAGATGCTGAAAAGATAGGAGTTGAAAAATTAGATGAAATGCTTGGAGGGGGCATTCCTGCGGGAAGCGTTGTTCTTATTGAGACAGATGGGGAAACAAATTATTTTCCTTTATTCCTACAGATTATGTGTTGTAATCTTGAAAGAGGTACAGGTGTAATTATTCATTCTAATGTTCATATGTATTCTGCTCGCATAATAGAAGAGTTCAAGAGAGTTGAATGTGACATTACTCCCCATTTGAATGAAGGTAATGTTGTTTTCATTGACAAATATAACAGATCTGTAACAGCTGTTGAAGCAAGAGAAATGAGTCAGCTGATGACTACTGATGATATGATTTCAGTAACAGTTGAATTAATGCAAGCATTTCAGAAATCAGAGCAAAAAGTAATTCTCTTTGGAGATCTCACAGATGATACAAACATACTCACAGAACCCAATTTCTTAAGATATTTTGCTTTACAATCATTCAATATTAAAGAACAAAGCGCAATAGCTTATTCTTTTATTAACTTTAATGCTATAAGCAGAGAAATGTTAGCAAGATTACGCAACACAGCTGATATTATTATACGATTCTCGAGATCAGATTATACAACTTATATTGAGTGTCTAAAGAGCTCATTAGGTGCAACATTCTTACCTAAAGTAGTTAAATTTAAAGATAAAATGCCTTTAATTGAAATTCTTGATTAAGTGATGAGAAATGAGTTTACAAATAATATTCTTCACAAGCCCAACATGCAGTTGGTGTCCTTATCTTGAAGGGGTTCTGAGAAATATTATTGCTA
>JAGLXK010000566.1 GCA_023132955.1 Candidatus Heimdallarchaeota archaeon | reverse complement strand
AGAACAGATTCATGATTTTACTCCACCGTATCATATAAAATTTATAGACGTTCCTTTTACTTATGAATTAGCTATTAATATGAAACACCCTGTAATTGGAACAGGAGAATTAACGCCAGTGGGAACACCTACAGCAGCAAAGTGTATTCGAAAAGCTATCAGTCATATAATTCCAAGAGAAAATATAACATCTGATTTTTTGAGTGAATTAGGGGTTCCAGCGTTTTCGTACATACCAAGAGCTTGTGTTGGGCATAATAAAAATCTTGATCCATATGTTTACGATTTTGATATAGCTGCTCAATATATTATAGAAGCGGGTCTTGGAGCATGTTGTTGTAGAACCCTTCATCCTACACAAACAGGAAATAGAACAATTTTCATTGTAACTATCTTCTCATTGATCTCAGTATCTATTTTGTGTCAAACTAAACTTAAAAAGAAAGAATGTGAAAAAATATGAAAAAAATTATCGTTCTAATTACTATTGTTTTGCTAATTCTCAGCCCTCTAGTAGCAAGGGCTAATAATCAGGAACTTAATCCTACATTCTCCCTCTATATTCTCGCACATGAAAATAATGTAAGAAATCCAGGTTATTCTCTATATATTTATCCACAATTGGAATCACTAGGAATTGATATCCTTGAATACGACGAAGCATCACCTAGTGAGATGGCTGTTAGAACCTGGGACTATCCTTTAATAGAATATGACTATATACCCTCTTACGAACAAGGAGGGTTTGATATTTGCATTCTTCAAAGCCAATGGAATCTTGATTGGAACCCACTTGGAAGATTTAGTTCATGTTGTTATCCTCTTCATCGGAGGAATTTTTGCCAGTTCGTAAATATGACTTTTGTTTCTGCCTTAAGCCAATATGAAAGTTCTAGAGATTATGCTGATTTTGATAATTATTTATCAGCTCTACAGAATATTCTATTTGAAGAATTACCAGCTATTTCAATTTACTACAAAAGTGATATCTTTCTCTTAAATAAAAATATCAGTTCGTTCGATACATTCCTTTTTAGTCAAAATCAATTCAATCCAGAAACATGGGAAGACTCATTTGATGATGAATTAATTTACATCCATCCATTCAATGAAACTGGTACAGAACAGTATTTAGGTGTACCAAATAATTTCATTTTCCCAATTTCTTATATAGATGGAAAGTGGATAAAAAGTGTCTACGGATCTCTGTTTAGAAGAGATCCAATTTCTCATGAGTATATTCCTTATTTAGTTCAAGATTTTACTATCAGTTCAAGTGGTTATAATATAACAATCAATCTTCGTTCTGACATAAAGTTCAGTAATGGAGATAATTTAACTGCTGAAGATGTAAAATACACTTACGATTTGCTAAAAACACCCGCACTACAAACAACAGTTTACTCTAATCCCTACAGTTCAATGATTGATAATGTGACAGTAGTTGATTCAAACACATTGGTTTTTGAATTAGAACATCCTTTTGCAAATGTTTTGGATCCCCATACGAGTCTTATTATTAATAGTTCTTTCGAACTTTTAAATTTTGGAATCATTGAAAAATCTCTAGTAGAACCTCTTGTCAGTACATATGGATATGATATTTTTAGACAACAACCTTACTCTACTAATATTAGCAATGAATTACTGACCTCTTGTGGTCCCTATAGAATATCAGAGTTTAACTTAGAGAATCTAACCTATGAGTTAGTTCCAAACGAGTACTGGTTTGGTGATGAACCTAAAATAAATAGAATCCAAATTAAACATGTAGCAGGAAAAGATGGAGGTTACATTGCAGTTCAAAATGGTTTTGCTGACGTTGCTGATAAAAACTATTTATTTCATCCTATGGATGTTGTTGGTCAAGCAAAAACTTCAATTGTTTCAGGTTTAAAAACTGAGGATTGGT
>JAGLXK010000565.1 GCA_023132955.1 Candidatus Heimdallarchaeota archaeon | reverse complement strand
AAAGAACTTGACAGTCCCCCATCATAGGCCAGGCTAAACTACTGCCCCGTTATTTTCGACATTCTTTTTTCTTCTACGACTTCTTTTAAACTTGTCGTTTAGTATAACGAGAAATTCAATAGAACATCAACTAACATAGATAAAAAAGAAATTTAATATTTTAATCTAGCCCAAATTCTACTCTCTTTCGTTCTACATCTTTCATTAGTTCTTGCGCAAAGGTTCTGAATGAATCCTCTACTTTTTCACCTGTTTTTGCTGATGTAACAAAGAAAGAATCCTTTGGTATATTTAATTCCTGAATAATGGTATCAATATTTTCTTGTGAAACAGCAATTTGTTCTTTTAAATCTGCTTTATTTCCTATAAGGAAGTATATTGCATCTTCTTCCACACTCTCTAACCCTTTCTTCCATGCTTTCAAAGAACTTAGAGTGTTATTTCTTGTGAGATCATAAACTAAGAAACATCCTCTTGCTCCTCGATAGAATTTTTCTCTAACTGATGCAAATCGTTCTTGTCCTCCTATATCACTTATTAGAAACAACACTTCATCATTTCCAACAAATAATTGTTTGCTTAGAATATCTACTCCTATTGTCATAAGATATGATGCTTGGAAACGGTTGTGTACAAATCTAGTAATAAGCGAACTCTTACCGACTCCAGGGTCTCCTAGAAGAACTATTTTGAAGATATACTTCTTTCCTTGCCCCTCATCTTCTGCCATGATTTTCCCCTTGTCAATTCTCTTTTCGTATTTTATTATTAAGTTTGTGCTTGTCTTTGCTTGTTTTTCCTAATTATTGAACATTTTAACTAATTCTTTTGCTGTTTCTTCAGTTAATTCTATCTTGGGTGGAATCATGTTTAAGCCATCTTCAGGAAATCGAGGTACTAAGTGGAAGTGTATATGGTCCAGTATTTGTCCTGCATCTCTACCATTGTTCTGAATAATATTCAAACCTGTAGCTCCGGTTATTTGTTTTAATTTTCTTGCAATTTTAGGTATTTTTTTTGTGAAATTCATTTCAGTTTCTGATATATCGAATATTTGTGCATGGTGTTTCTTTGGTACGAATAAACTATGACCTTTTGACATAGGAGATATATCTAGAAATACTTTAATTTCGTCATCCTCATATAGAGTATAGCTTGGTAATTCACCTTTCACAATCTTACAAATAAGACATTCATCAGCCATATCAATCATGCTCTCTTCTTTTCCTAGTGGTTTACTTATCTTGCTTTTCAGTTTTTTGTATTGCAGTTGAAATAGTAAATAAAAATCTATGAAACTTCAACGTCTAATCCTTTATCTTGATTAAGGATATAAGCATCACCTCCAGCACGTACTATTGCTTGGGCAACCTCTTTTTGCTTCTCTGGAGAATAGGCTAGGAATGAACCGCCATTTCCGCTCCCTAGTAGTTTACAAGCTAATGCTCCAGCGTTTTTTGCGTTTAAAATTAATTCTTGCATCTGATTTGTAACATTTTCAAAATAGTTCTGTTGGAAATGGTGATGGGAATTGATCAATTCAGCAATTTTTTCAGGTTTGAACTCCTGATTTTTCATTTCATGGTATCCATCTCTCACTACATCCCTAATTCCTATAACCGCCACTAGTCTCTGTAATCCTTTACTAGTATTTTCTTCATATGCTTGATGCACTTCTCTAAAAGATGAAGATAACAGATTAAAGGAAGCATCTCTTTTCTTCATTATCTCTATTCCTTGATTTATCTCCTCTTTCCTCTTCTTTATCGTTTGAATCGTTTCTTTTTTTGTTAAAGTATCACCAATAACCATACCAGTAAGTTTAGTATCAAGTTTTTCGATCTTGTAAGGTTCCCTACACTCCAGATGGAGTATGTCTCCAAATACACTGGCATATTGATCCATCATTCCACCTGGTTCTCCCAAGTTTACTACTTCTGCTAAATATGCCTTCCATGCTAATTCTTTCTCTGTTAAATTTAAATCTGCAACTTCATCAAAGAACCCAACCAAAGCTGAGCAGAATGCAGATGAAGAGGAGAGTCCTTTCCCTATTAGAATGTTGGAATTAACTTCAACGTTTGCCCCAAAGTTCTTTGGAAGATATTCTTGAAACATATTGAAAACAGAACGAATATAATCTCTTTTTTCTTTTAGTGGTTGTATTTCATTACTAAACTTAACTTCTTTACCTAAATCTGTCAGTGTGAATTTAATAATTCCACTATTGTTTGTCTTACCTTTTACTGCTATTCTTTGGTTGACTGCAATGGTTATGACTTCAAGCCCCATATAATCTACATCTTCCCCAAAAAGACAAACTCTTCCAGGAGAAGACGAAATTATCTCTACCATTCTACTCCTTCCATTTCTCTTGATATTCTGTAGCTGTTCTTTTTACCTTTTCAATATCAATGGTCAGATAGTTTCCATCTTGGAAAACAATTTTCCCATCAATCATAGTCATACTTACATCTTTACCACTAGCTGAATAAACTAAATGGGAAACTGGGTTGTAAAGAGGAAAAGAATTCACTTCATCAATATTTGCCATTGCTAAATCAGCTTTTTTCCCTACTTCAATTGAACCTATCTCTGTTCCCCAGTTTATAGCTTGAGCTCCCTCTATTGTTGCCATTCTTAGAACTTTCTCTGCAGGTAAAGCCAGTTCATCTAGATGTTTAATCTTCTGTAAAAATGCAGCTAAACGCATATCTTGAAACATATCAAAATTATTATTACATGGAGGGCCATCTGTCCCAATCCCAACAATAACACCCAACTTATGATATCGGGAAACATCACATATTCCTGAAGCCAATTTGCTGTTACTGCTAGGATTGTGAGTTATTCGGGTATTTGTTTGTTCAACTAAATTATATTCCTCATCATCTAGCCAGATTCCATGGGCTAGTATTGTTTCTGAGCCTAGAGCATCTAGTTTTTTCAATGATCTAAAATAGCTATCTCCAAATATTCTTACAACTTCTGCACATTCAACTTGAGATTCTGAAGCATGTGAATGAATCATTAAATCATCATATTCGTCTTGTGTTTCCACAATAAGCTTCATCAATTCAGATGAACAGGATAGAAGAAATCTTGCATTTAGAGAATATTTAACCCTCCCTTTTTGTGTTTGATGATATTCATCAATTTGCTTTCTAGCAGATTCAATTACTGTTTCAGTATCTTCAATTATTATTTCTGGGAAATCATTACTGTAATCCATAAGCATTTTACCTATTCTTGTCCTGATTCCAATTTCTTTTGCTGCTTTAATTCCAAAATCTGAATCATGAGTAGTAAGCATATCATTTGCTGTAGTAGTACCTGTTCTTATCATTTCAGCAAAACCTAGAAGTGAAGAATTGTATATTTCTTTTGCAGTAAAACGAGCTTCTTCTGGTAAAACCACCTTCTTTAACCAATCTAGAAGTGCATAATCATCTGCCTTTCCTCTTAGAAATGTTTGAACACTGTGACTGTGTGTATTTACTAAACCAGGGAGTAAAATTTTGTTGTTTCCGTCAATTATTTTCGTTGCTGAAAATTCCTTATGAATTTCTTTTTTTGTTCCCACACCATGAATTAATCCATTAGACACATAAACAGCAGCATCTTTGATAATACTGTTTTTTGGATTACAAGTAACTAATATATCTGCTTCTATGATAGTATCTTTCAACTTGACCATTGATTTTATAGGGAATAGCTTAATAAATCCTCTTTTTTTTGTATTTTTACAGAGGAGATAGAATCCATGGCAAATGATGAGATAGCAAAGTTGACAGAAGATATCGTCATATGTGAAGCTTGTCACCTGAAGGATAGTAGGACTCAAGTTGTTCCAGGTCTCTATGGTCCAAAGAATGGTTTGTGTATTATTGGGGAAGCACCTGGTTATCATGAAGATAAACAAGGTATACCTTTTGTTGGTAGATCAGGAAAGCTACTTGACAATATGCTCTCAGGTATTGGTCTAGAAAGGAAGAAGGATCTGAGCATCCTTAATGTAATAAAGTGTCGTCCAACTACAGCTGATAATAACAATAGAACACCAACAAATTCAGAGTTGAAATTCTGTGGCGAGAGATGGTTATTCAAACAATTGAAATTACTTTCACCAAAACTTATTGTAACCATTGGTTCAATACCCTTGAGGTTCTTCATCCCCTCTGCTGCAGTAACTAAATATGTTGGAAAATCTTATGACACTGATTTTGGGATAAAATTATTTGTAACATATCATCCTGCATACATTTTACGTAACTATAACTTGATGGATGTTTACAATGAACATTTCGAAGGTATCAAAAATTTATACTTAGATCTCCTGAATCAAAATGAAATAATTTCAGAGAAAAAGAAATCAGTTAAAGGACAAGGAGAACAAAAATCTTTAACAGATTTTATGTAAACATGCTTTGTAAGTAATTGGAAAGAAATTTCTATCTAAGAGAATCATTTATAATCAAACTTGAGACAGATAAGACGATGAAGAAAAAGTCTAAGCTTTTTGGTACTGCTGGCATAAGAGGGCGTTTTGGTACCAAAGTTACAGCTGAGCTAGTTATTCAAGTTAGTCAAGCTGTTGCGCAACTCTATCCTTCTGAGAGTATTCTTGTGGGTCACGATGCAAGAACATCATCTGAAGCTCTAAGCCAGTTTACATGTGCATCTCTCTCATTATCAGGAGTTAAAGTTTACAAGATAGGTTTGTGCACTTTTCCAGTGATTGCAAACTTAACCCTGAATTCTAAACATTCTGTTGCTGTTTATATTACTGCATCCCATAATCCACCAACAGATAATGGAATTAAGGTACTTAGAACAGGAAGAGAATTTACTCTTCACGAACAAAACCAGATAGAAGATCTAATAAAAGGCAGAGAAGAGCATACAAAACTTATTCATCATAAAGATTGGGACGAAATTGAGCCACAATTAGAGGTTTTGGATGCAAATGACCAATACTTTAAAAGAATAACACAAACAATTCAAACCAATGGAGAGGGAAAAAAAATCATACTTGATTGTGCTAATGGTCCTATGTCAGAACTCGCGCCATTGTTATTAACACATTATGGATTCCTACCAACAACAATTAATTCACATATAGATGGATCTTTTCCAGGAAGGCTTGCAGAGCCCAGTCCGGAAAATCTTACAACACTCATAGAACTTTGTAAGAAAGAAAATGTTCTAGGAGCAGCTTTTGATGGGGATGGGGACAGACTAGCCATCATTGACGAACAAGGAGAATTTGTTGAATTATCTAGAATAAATGCACTATTGGCTACATATGCCATAAAGGAAGAGGGACCTGGAAAAATTATAGTCAGTATAGATTCGTCAACTACAATTGATAAAACTGTAGAGAAAATAGGCGGAGAAGTTATAAGAACAAAATTAGGAGAACTTCACACAAAAGGTCAAGAATTAGTCCAATCTAATGAAAAAGTCATTTTCGCCGCTGAACCTTGGAAACCCATCTTTCCTAAATGGGGTTTCTGGATAGATGGACTGTATTCTTTAGTTAAAATTTTGAAAGTGATTGCAAGCGGTCAAACTACTGTTTCTGAAATAATGAAGGATATTCCATTACATATTGCTAAGAGAAATGCTTACTTAGTAGACCAAGAAAGGGTTGAAACCATATTCGATGATTGTAAAACCAAACTTAGAGTTTCTCTTGAAAATGAGAGTAAAAAAGAGCTAACTATTGATGGACTACGTTATGATATGGACGATGGTACCTGGATCTTGATAAGAAAATCTGGAACAGAGCCTAAAATAAGATTATATTATGAATCCCCTACTCAGAATCGTTTTGAGTGGATTGAAAACATTGTTAAAGATTTAGAAAAAATAATCAAAGAAAAGTGAGATACATGGTATCAGATGTAATAAAAAAAGAGCTAAGATTAACCAATGAAAGACTAAGAATTACAATAGTGATTTTATTATTCTGGGTTATACTAACTACCTTAGATATTATAGGAATAATTAATTTGGATACAACAGGATCTGGATTCCTAATTTATGCAATCTTGGCAGCTTCAGCCATCATTTTTCTGATTTTAGCTTTAGGTATTCAAGCTGAACCACTACTTAAACAAGTAATAAAAAATAGAAAAGAGATTGACAAGTTTTGGGAATCTGAAGAGAAATTAAAACCAAGTATTGAAAAAAGAACCAAAATTAGTGAATTTATATTGATTTTTGCATTACTATTAATGATGGTTTCTTTACTCTTTGTGGTGGTATAGAACTTCAAGCTTTAACCCATGAAAAGAGTTGATTCAAGCTAAACAAACTCATATTTTCTTTCTTTAAAGAGTCAATCTATTAATTAATACACCACCTTCTTACAAGTTCTAGTAAATCTTCCAGTCGAAGAAGAGGGGTTTTGAAAGAACCAGAGGTTATTGAAAGTATTCACCACCTTATTAGAAGGAACAAATTACTAACTAGGCTAATGAAATATCCTTATTTACTACTAGATTTTGATATAGATGGATGACTAGAAATAATTCTTATGAATTCTCAATATTATTTGATGATGGGGGAGTAATGAATGACAATACATTGCGTGGCATTCAATGGCAAAAGCTAGTAGGAGAATTTTTTTCACACAAGTACGGGGGAGAACCTTATAGGTGAGCTGAAGCAAATATTGAATTTATCAATGAAATCATGGTGGACCAGATTTGGTAAACACTCACAAGACTAACGAGGTTTTCTACGATATAATATTCAAGGACATCAATTTAGATCCCGAGAGAGCAATAGTTGTAGATGACAATCCTAATTTTTTAGACTCTGCTGAAAAACTTGGTGCTAATGTTGTTCAAGCATGTTTAACAGGAGAATATAAAACAACATATAGATACTTTGTTGAACACATAAATAATCTGCCAGAAGTAATAGAAAAACTTGTTAAAAAAATAAAAAAATGAGAAAAAAAGAATTATTTGTCGTCGTAAATTCCTTTGTATGGTGCTCTTTCACCTTTCATGTACCTTTTATGAGGATCTTTGATAAACATTGTAAGAATGATTCCTATAGAGAAAAGTACTAACAAACTTGCTAGAGCGATTCTTATTGCCCATTCTGGTCCCAATGGATCAGCAATGAATACCATCAGACCAAACAATAGTGGAGACACAATTGCACTCACCCTTCCAGCTATTTTTTGGAAGCCACCATATTGAGCAAGTTTTGAAGGAGGTGCAATGACCATAATAAATTGTCTTCCAACAATCCATATTCCTCCAAAACCTATACCAATGAATATCGCACCAACCCAAATAATCTCTTTAGGCATTGTAAAGGATTTAAAAGGCATACCAGTAAGAATAAAGAGTATTATTGCAATAAACCACGATACACCAACAAATAAGAATAGTTTTTTTGGTCCCCATTTGTTCATTAGTATACCAATAATGACACCAAAGATTATGGAGAAAACTATACCTGAAAGAATTACAATGTAAGTCATCATTGTTCCCATCGCACCTACCGTGTCTACAACAGGTACCATATAGAGAATAGTCGTATTCGCAGCATCCGTGATGAAGAACCAAGCCAAGAAGAATAGCCATGAGTTTCTATCTCTTACAATATTTCCAAGTGATTCTTTGAAAGATTTTAAAGAGGATTTGAGATATTCTTTTGGAGTAAGAGCTTCTTCGGGTGGATTTTCAATTTCTTTGTGGAAGAGGTAAGGGATACTTAGTAGAATTATAACAGCTGCTGCAAACAAGAAAAGCCAACGTAATCCACCATAATTAACTTCAGTAATATGAGTTTCGCCAATTTCCCATATTGCAGTATTTACTTCAGTATGCACACCAAAGGTTTTCTCAGAATTAATAAGCAAACCGAGTCCAATCGCTATAACTGATCCGAAAGCTGCTAGAGCTCCTCCTATAGATTGTATTATGCCTCTGTTTTCAGTTTTTGCAACAAATGGAATTTGAGCATCATAAAACATTCTTCCAGCTTGATAGCAGAAGTTTGCAACTATAAACAAACTACAAGCCCACCAGAAATTCAACCAAACCGTAATTAGAGCTGTAGTAGCAACCATAATGCTAGCTGCCATAAGTACAGCAGGTTTTCTCTTTCCTGCTTTGTCAGATATTGCCCCGAGTATAGGACCAAAAATAGCTATCAGAAGATTGGAAGATGCCATAAATATTGAAACAACAATAAATGCTGTTTTGTATGTCCAACCTAAATCAACTCCAAGAAGCAAGGCAAATGGTGTAAAAGCTAAGCTGATAACTGCTTGTGAAAAAAATGTGTCAGCCATATCATAGCTATACCACAAAACTGCGTTCCTTTTATTGGTTATTTTTGATTCTAAACTGGTTTCTTTTTTATCTTGTTCATCTAAACTTATCGCCAATTTAGTCACCTAAGATTATTCGCATTGATACGGGTTTATTTTAAACCTTTACTTGAAAAATGCGTAAATTCAGCTAATTTTTCACTTTTTTGTGAAAAAAAGAGAAAATTCAGCTCTTATTGATGTTTCTACTTTAGCGAGGAAGTTCTTTTTCAAAATCTCTAAGAGAAGGAGGAAGTCCATCATTCACAGTTACTTTGCTAAACTCTAAAGCTATTAACCCAATTAACCTCTCTCTTCTAGATTCATCTGTTTTCATGTAGATGAATCTACCATAAGGCATTTCTGCGGCCATATTGGGATAAGTTATTTGATCATGAACTTTATCTTTAGTTCCATTGGTAACAACCACTTCTTTTGTTATTGTTGAAATATTTCCAATGAGTTCAAAATTTATTATTGAATCTGCAGATCTCTTCCATTTCCAAAGTTCAGCATCCTCTATAAAAGTTTCAGCTCTCCTTCTTTGGACTTCCTCATTCATACCCCTTAATTGAATATTCCTAATTATAGGTTTAAACAATCTGACAACAAATACAGGAAGGAATGGAGATACGAACCTCAGAAACCATTTTGGAAACCATAAAGTGTGCATGGGATCTTGAGTGACAATTGTAGGAGCATCAATAGTTCCATCAATTAAACCATGCAAGATTATTGCACCACCCCAGCAAGTACCCAAAAGAACAAAGTCTTCTTTATCTAATTCTAGGTAGTTAATCACATCTCGAATATCTCTAGCTTTTTGACTCATGTCCAATTTTGCTTTTTTTCTATCCAATTTACTACTTCTCTTTTCACGAGTTTCAATATAATAACACTCAACCTTATCATGGATAACTTCATAAAAATCCATAAATCCAATTTCAGTTCCACCCCATCCAGGAACAAAAACTAAAGAACGTTTTGAAATTGGATTGTCAGGTTTAAAATGATATACTCTAATTTCTCCATCATCTACGGGGACATATAGACTTTCAGTTGTATCAATCTCCCAGAAGTTTGGAACCTTTTTTTCTGTAGCTGTGAGCATTTTGAGAACTTTTTGTTCTAATTCAGGGGCTATATCCAAGATTGATTGATCTATCGTGAAAGTTTCGTAAATTTTGCTTCCCATCATCCTTTTTCAAAAATACTCCTTTATTAAATTTATCAGTATCCACGTGTAATTTGAAAGAAACAAAAAATCACCATCTTATTGGAAGGGTCTATATTCTTGAAAATAACCTTGTTGTTTAGGCAACTTTCTGGTCAAGGGACCTTACTGCAAGGTTTTCTTCTTTCTAATAAATTTCATGACAAATATAAAACCGATTGCTATGATAAGAGAAGTAGCTAGAAGTATTAAGAAGAAAATAAAGTCAGCTTCACTATTATTAAGAATTATTGAATATTTATCGAGAATAAAGTAAACGCCAATTCCAATAGCAACAATTCCCAAAGCTGAAGACGTGAAGACTAAGATATTCAAACTTCTTTTCTGACTATGTTGAGCACCATAGTAAACCAATAAAGCACAGATTATTGGAATCGGAACTTCAAAAAACCAAACACCATTAGGCATTTGCTTAAAGAAATCTTCAACAAAATCAAAAGCTGATTCCATGCTTGTAAGTAGAAGAAAAACCAATGTTACAGTATAAACAAGTGCTAAAACAGCTGAAATCCATGGAGGTGTTTTAATTTTGGGATTGGGTTTCAGATTTTGTACTTCTTCTATACTCATATGGTTTTGCACCACTATTGGATTGAAGTGAGTTGCATTAAATAAATCCTTGGTGTGAGATGTTGTCTCATCATTATCTATATAAAATGAAAGATAAGATTAAGCTTCGGAGATTTAAATGACTAAAGCAAAAGTTGAAACTAACAAGGGAACTTTTACAATAGAATTCTTTGATGAACAAACACCTAATACTGTCAAGAACATTGTTTCATTGGCTCAATCAGGCTTCTATAATGGAGTTA
>JAGLXK010000564.1 GCA_023132955.1 Candidatus Heimdallarchaeota archaeon | reverse complement strand
CAAATTGGTATAATCACCTCAGAATGGATTGAAGGAATTTGGTGGAATGATGAGAAAACAAAGAAAGCAGAACTAAAATTCAAAATTGACAGAAGTACATCCAATCTTATTTATCAAAGAGCGAAAATGATGGATTTGCCAATTGTAGCAGTTAACTATGGAGCTGCAGAAGGAGAATATTCATCAATGAAAATGGATTGGGGGACAATGATTCCGCTTTGGTATGTAAATGAGATTTACAAACAAAACAAGAAAGAAGTTCCTCCTATTGTCTTGATCACTCCATCTAGAGAAATACCGTGGTCTAATTTAATTGATTTTGGGAAGATGATGAATGGAGTATGTGTCAATAACAAAATCAAATCAGTTTATATTGCAAGTTGTGATCATGGTCATGCACATAATCCAGATGGACCTTATGGTTTTCATCCAGCTTCCAAGGTTTTTGATAATCAGATAACTAACTGGATTCAAGATAATGAATTGAATAAAATTCTCACTCTTTCACCAGAATTTATTGACCAAGCTAAACCTGATAGCTTATGGCAAATGCTTATTTTATTAGGAATTTTAGAAGTTTCTGATCTAAAAAATGATTTATGTGTTTACGGATGTCCTGAATACTATGGAATGATTGTAGCATCATACAAATGATTTTCTTCTTCGAAAATTGATTACTTTTTCCCCATATATTT
Organism: Candidatus Heimdallarchaeota archaeon; assembly: GCA_023132955.1. Lineage (GTDB taxonomy): Archaea > Asgardarchaeota > Heimdallarchaeia > Heimdallarchaeales > Heimdallarchaeaceae > UBA460. The sequence continues at coordinate 327 of JAGLXK010000564.1, read as the reverse complement.
AAGAAAATGTAATTTTAATTTCTCACTAAATAGGAGTTATCAAAAATGGATCATATTGGTAAAGAATTCATGAAAAAAACTCAATATAAATTTGTTTCCAGCTCTGATCAGAGTCAGCAACTCCCCCAACCTCCTCTTGAGATGGAATATGCTCATAAGATGAGAAGTATAGATTTACCCAAACCTGAAGAGATAGAAATAGATGATTATAATTTAAGAAAAGCTATTGAAGAAAGAAAGAGTGTTAGAAAATATTCAGATGAACCGCTTACTTTGGAGGAACTCTCTTGGTTACTGTGGGCAACACAAGGAGTCAAAGAAGTTCAA
>JAGLXK010000563.1 GCA_023132955.1 Candidatus Heimdallarchaeota archaeon | reverse complement strand
TCATTTAAAATTTTATGAATTTGTTCAAATGCTTCTTCAATTCTAATTTGAATAGCCGAATTAATAACTTCTAATTCATCTTTACAAGCTTCCTCTAAAGAAACCAATTCTCGAAAGAAATTTTGTACATTGCTATTATCAACATCTTCTTCTTCTCTAGATTTAACATGAAGCAAAACTATTGGGAAATATCTTGAAAGCTCCTTAATAAAATCCTTGTCAGGATCAATAATCAAAATATCATCGACTAAACGCTCTTCATTGGAGAACAGGTGATTTCTTAATTGACATAATTTACTATAATTTGTTATCCCCCTTCCTGATTTAGGAGAATCAAATCCAAATTCATCTAGAAGTTCGTTAAGTCTTTTTTCATTCTTGCCCATTAGATTTCGATATTCAATATTCTCAAAATCAGAACTAAGAAATGAATAGTACCCAGTATCATTTATATCAGAATATGTCTTTCGAATAATTAAAAAACCATTTTGATGAACATAACCCGTCTTATCAAGATCTATTTCAATTCCATTAATAATGATTTTACTTGGAAATTCCATAAAATAAATTTCTATAAACATCTCATTAGGTTCTTCAAGGTAAAAATCTTTTTTCTTAGTTTTATATTTTGGATTTAGAAAAATTGGAATAGCTTCCAAGATTGTGGATTTTCCACTATCATTTTTCCCTACACAAGCGTTTATTTCACTCAGATCATTGAGTTCAGCAGTTTTATATCCACGAAAATTCTGGATTTTTATTTTTCTAATTATCATACTTCCTACCTACATTTATAACAAAATTATACATAGCAACTTGTATAGAATTTTATTTCTAAAACAGATCCATTTAGATTAACAATGGTATTTTTGTACCTTATTTTTACAATATTCTATACTTCTCCAATAGTTCTTAATGTTCCTCTTAATCTTGTTTGAATATAATCATCATCTTCATTCAAATAATAGAGACGTTTTATTCTGCTTTTTTTTGGTTCTTTGAAAATAACTAATCTCTTTCTATTAAGTTCTGCAAGCATTTCTGGGGGGCTTCCTTTAAGTTCATTATCAGTTATCAGTTCGGTATCCATTTTCTTTTTTTCTAACCATGGATTGATTTCTTGACGGATTCTATTTGCACTGACAGAACCAAAAGGAGTTTCTGTTAATACTTTTAATCCTGCATATCCTTTACAAATGACTTCTTCAACGTATTTATCAATAAGATAGTTTAACAAAGTACGTTGTTTTTCTGTTAACACAGGTTCCACAACTTGATTTCTTTCAAACTGATACTTAGACTTCAGTCTGTTTATTATTGTATTATGACGAGAAAGAAACATTACTTGTTCTCTCACTTCCCAAGTTTTGATTTTAGTAGTTACTTTCTTTTGTATTTTTTCACTATATTTATCATAAGCTAAAATTTCTGCAGATTTTTTGAATAATACTCTCTGATAATGTTTAGGTAATAGTTTCATATTCTCAAGGGATGAATAGAGTGTAGGTTCTAAAACAGCTAATAAATATTCGAAAAATTCGAACTTTTCCTCGATATGCTTTTCACTAAATATGTCTTTATCTA
>JAGLXK010000562.1 GCA_023132955.1 Candidatus Heimdallarchaeota archaeon | reverse complement strand
GGGATGTGGCGTCCCCATGATGTGCCTTGGGCACTTCTAAAGAATTTGTACAAAATTCATGTCATAATAAAAGCTATTTCTTTAGTTTCTTCTGAATGATATAAAGTGGAATTAAAGGAATTAGAATTAGGAAGAATCTACTTTGTTCTGGAGTAGTCCTAATTTCAATAAGAACTGTATCCACAGCTTGATTCCCAAAATAATCAAATAAAATCAAGGTAACAGTAAGATTTTGAGGAGAAATATCATTCCAGTCAAACTCAATTGAAGTCTCATACCATTCTTCTGTTTCGATTTCAACAGAATTAACCAAAATACTATAATTCCATTTAGTTGCATCTGAAACACTCCAAACAAAAGATACTTTTGTCTCATTATCATAAATCCAAAAATCTTCAGGTCCGTCTACAATTGGATTATCATTGTCAGTTATAACTGTATAAAGATTTATGACTTCAATTGCATCTAATTCAACAAATCCATCAGAAAAATATTGAATCTGAACATATCTTACTTCAGTAAATCCTACGGAATCAATATCAAATTCCTTGGTTGTATTTGATTGTCCAAGAGTGGTGAAAGGAGAAGAAAGATCATTGCCTATCTTGATGATGTAAGTGCCGTAATTGATGTGCACCCTTAAATCATCACCTGCATCGTCAACACATATTTCATATCTCCCCAAATCAAAAAACATCAAACCAACAGTATAATCCACAAATATTTTAGCATATTCACCATCTGGTGCCCCAAGTGCGTTTTCACCGTCAGTATAAAAGAAAGACATCTCGGTTATAATTTCATCAGCGTAATTATCTGCTGGAAAAATGTTTAATTCCAAATCATTTTCATTTGTAAAATTAGAATATCCATTTACTGAAATTGTACTAAATACCAAAGTCGATATAGCAAATAAGAGTAGGAATTGTTTAAGTTTCATTAGAACTAACCTATTTTTCTATTATTTATTTTTTGTCAAAAAAGAAGAAAATGTAGCAGCTTCTTTGTACTGCTTAAATTATTTCTTTAAGATTTTAGGTAAAATATTCTTTTTTGTAAGTATAACATAAGTAGCTATAAGCAATCCTATCGATACAACTATCACACTTGGAATTAGTATCTTATTGAGTAAAGACATTCCACTAGAATACAGCTCAATAATGGTTTGTGTTCCATCTGGATCTTCGATAATAAGTTGAAGTTTTTTGGTGTTTGTTGCAAGATCATCTATTGAAATGGAAATATTATTTGGTTGCCAAGTGGGAAGAAAGTCAAATGAGTTTTCGTAAATTATTTGATTATCTGCTAGAACCTTCACTGTTCCAGATATTACGGAATTAATCTTATATCCATTCCACACAGTCAAATTGAGCTCCAAAATCCCATTATCAACTTCGATGATACTTTGCTGTATTTCC
>JAGLXK010000561.1 GCA_023132955.1 Candidatus Heimdallarchaeota archaeon | reverse complement strand
ATATTATCTATATTCGTGGAGAAAAGATGTTTGAGCAATTTGTTATCAATACCTGTAAAAAATTAAACCTCCCTCACGAACATAAACCCCAAATAAAAATTTCTGGAATAAAGTATGAAGATGATCTAAAATTAGGAGAAAACATCATTATTAATCTCAAATGTGGGCAAGGATTACACACTTATCAGGCAGAATCTTTCAAAACCACACAAGTTTTCGGAAAAAATAACTATGAAATATATCTGCTTTATTATGATTTAGAGACTAATCTGGTTGAAATATACGACAAAGAAGCCATTTTGAGTGGACACCCTATTAGTGTGGGTTCGGAAATGAAGGAAATTTCCCGAGACACGCTTTCTAGTACGCTCACTGAAATTTTTTCTAGTCTCAACCCTTCTCTCCCCGCCACAGCAAAAACCCCCCCCACGCCCCAAGAACAAGAAAAAGAACATGGGGTTGAGACGTTAAAACAAGAAAAGAAGGAGGTTTTAGACTAATGTTTAGAAAGAAGAAAAAGAAAGATGAAGATAAAGACAAAGTCAAACCTTTGAAACACATTACTGTTTATCTTAATGAAGGAAATTATATCAAATATGAGAACCCTTCTGATTGTACTATCAATGAAAACATTGGTTTACTCAACATTAAGCTCAATAATCAATCTGTTGTCCACAATCAATCTATTATCCACAACATACGACATGATCAATCTATTTTCTACAATCTGCAACATATACTAGCTTACGAATTTGAGGAGGAGGAATAATAAAATGAACGATGTCAGAAAATTAGCTCATTTCACACATGAAAGATATGAAAAACACTCTAAAGATGTGAAGTGGCTAACACAGAAGAACTGTCAAGTTCCCTTCAAAAATCTTCCTGCAGAAAATAAGATTGTTATGCTCAGAACTGCTGATGATGTAATCGAATGGGTATTATTGAACGTTTCAAGAGAAGAATATTTCAACAAAAAGAGGAGGATTTTAAATGCTGATGAATGAAATTGAGAGATTTATCAAAAAATATGAGAGCAAAATAAATCAAGCCATTGAGAATATTTCTGAATGGGAATTACTTCTGAAGCATTATAGAGACTTGTTAGGAGAACAAGAACCAAATTATCTATTACAAGAAAAAATGTGCAATTCAAACAATGGAGTTGTAAAATAAAAATGCCTAAAAAAGTAACAAAGAAATTAAATATTGCTGTAACAGGCAAAAAACAAGGTTATTGGGTAAAGAAAGAAAATTTACGCAAAGGCGAAAGAACGATTAAAGCTGAAAAAGACAAGGCATTAGTTCTGCGTTATCGTTCTGGGTATGACTACAGTAAAACAATTACTGGCTATGAATTAACTAAAGAAAACTTAGAATTACAGTTTGCAAAAAGAAGGAGAGTCAATCCAAGAGCAGCTATACAAGATTTATCTATACGAGCAAAAGATACTAGAGAAGCTCCAACAATTACAGCTAAACAGTTCTTCGATTTTACTAGAGCAGATATAGAAGGAATTGATACTCCTCCAAGAACACAACCCTCTTACCGAAATATGCTTGGTAAGGTTTCCAAACATCCTGATAGAGCTTATGTAGGTCTAATGTGGAAAGCAAAAGGATCTTACAGAGGAGAAAACATTCACAATCACTGGTTTTTGGTTGAGAAGGTCTATCAAGGAGGAGATAAAGTAGACGTAATTCGACATCCTGATGCAAAGAAATTCACTTTGCCATTTACTGAAGATTCAGTTAAATTGCTAATTGCTGATATGACCAATGATTTTGTAGGATTAACGGAAAAAAGGCACAAAAACCAAGTCAAACAATTCATTAAGAGGCATGTAGGTTCAGGCTATCTAGTAGCTGATGAAAAAGGTAATGTTATTCAACCAACTGGAGAAATTTTAACTAAAAGAGGAGATCCAAGAGTTTCTTATCTAAAAGGTGTCAAAAAAGAAGCTAAACCATACTACATTGTTGATGGAACAGGACTCCTTTTACATAAATCTACTTCAAAAGAAGGAGCTGAAGGATGGTTTAACAAATTCAAACCAACTGATACAACGTATAAAGAAAAGCGATGGGAAGTAATAAGTAAAGAAGAGTATGAAAAGAAACCTAAAATTGCTATCCCTCCTTCTAACTTACAAGAATTAGAAAAGGAACTCTACCGAATCCAACATGAGAAAGAAGGTTTTACTACTGTTATGAAGAAAAGAACTGATCCGACTGAAAAAGCCTATTTTCAATCAGAAATAGATTTCTTGACAGAAAAAGAAAAACACATTCAACAGAAAATAGGTCTATTAGTGAAACCTGAAACCAAACCAAAAGAAAGCAAACCTTTAATTGACTTACCTTCCTCTCTAATTACTTCAAAGAAACTTGGTTATCCAGAAAAATACAATTCTAAAGCTGAAGTAGCTTATATTCGTCAAGTAATCAAAGATGAATATAAACAATATTACGGTGAAAATTGTAGAATGCGTATTATTATGGGAACTGGAACAGGTTATGGAACTCTCTATGCTTATGGTTCTGGTGAAAAAGATTCTGATGACAAAGGAATAACAGCGAAAGAATACTACATTCTTAAACAATTAGGTTTTACTCATGCTACAATTGGAGGGCAACTAGTTATGGTTCTTAGTGATAATACTGATAAAGTTGCTACAAGATTAGATGATTTCCAAAAGAAACGAACAAGGCACAAAAAACTATATGTTAGAAACATAGATTCTGAGATCCAAGAATTGAAAATGCTTCGAAGAAAAGCACAAGTTATTGTTGATAATGAAGCATACACTAATGCAGACGATTACCAAAGACAAAAAATTCGTATGATTGATAAAGAACTAGCTAGACTTACTTCTACTAAAAAAAAAGAATCAGTGAAGAAAGCAGTTGATAGATCTAAATCTATTGCTGCA
>JAGLXK010000560.1 GCA_023132955.1 Candidatus Heimdallarchaeota archaeon | reverse complement strand
TGTCTAAGCATTTTGACATTACAACATACAAAATTTCATCATCCTTTCTTATCATTGATTGCAGAGCTGCAATACACCCTAATTCAACATCATCTGGGTGAGGAGCTAAAGCTAAATATTTTACCATAACTATCACGTTTCATTGCTAATTTAGAATTCATTATTTCATGTTTCATTAATACTGATTTTAAACAACTATCTTTTAATATTCATTGTTATAAGAATTTACATATTTCATAAAATTCCTTTATGTTAGTTTTCTTTGTATCTATTACTAATTTCTAATGCTGGACTTCAGTAGTTATTTTTCTTCTTAAATATCTATTTAGGTAACTCAATATTGCGAAGATTAGGTATAATTTTGACATTACTCTCAACATCTTTAATAATTATTGCACCTATTCCGATAAAAGAATTATCACCGATTACAATTCCTTCCCTTATTGAAACATTAGGAGCAATCCACACATTATTACCTATTTTGACACTTCCACTAATTATAACACCTGCAGTGATAATACAGTTTTTTCCTATCTGAGTACCATGTCCTACTGTTACAAATTTGTCTATCTTAGTACCATCCTGAATAACAGTCTGGTCTAAGGCTCCTTTGTCAATAATTGTACTTGCACCAATTTCAACATTTTCACCAATCTTAACACTACCAATTTGGGGAAATTGTAACCATGTTTCATCGCTTTTAACGAAACCGAAACCTATGCCTCCTATTACACAATTTGCATGAATAATCGAATTATCTCCTATTTCTGTATCTCTGTAAATAACGGAAAACGGGTGAATAGTTACATTATTTCCTATTTTTACGCCCTTTTCAATATATGCTGTTGAATGTATCTTATAATCTGGCTTTGCTATAGTTTCATTAACTATTTGTGCAAATTTTAATTTTGGATTATCATCATAAATATATTCTAAAAAGTCTAATCCAATTTCATTTTTTATTTCTCTCGTTGTTACAACAACTAAATTACCTATATTGCTCTCTTTTACATTCTTACGAAAAACATCTATATATTTTGAGTCTACTATAAACGTTATACCATTTTCTTTCAAATTAGTTATAGAACAGGGATCTAAAGTTTTCATTTTTATTTCTCTATTTATTTTTTATAAATTTCAGTAACAATCTAAAATTCTTAACGATTGAATTATATATGTTCATTTAGATTTGTTTATCAAAATTTAAATTTTATGATTTAGTGTTAATTTTCGATTTAAATAATATATTTATGTATTTCTAATGAGATATGATAAACGGAATGAGTTTAATCTATACTATCAAATAGCAAAAAATAAATACACACAAAAAAAACAAGAAATAATGAAAATACTAAGTGAATCAGACGCTAAATCTATTACATTAAAAGTAATGAATGTAGTCAAAACCATCATTAAACAGAAAGATAATGCTATCAATATAGATTTTGCAGATACGAAAAAATCACTTACTAATGATTTTGGATTTGATTCACTAGACATAGCACAATTGTCTGCACTACTTGAAGAAAGTCTGGATTCAGATCCATTTAGTGAAGGGCTAATTCTATTAACTATAGATGAAATAGTGAATTTTTACATAAAAAATAGTTCTTCTTTGGGATAAAAATGATATATAATAAACTAGTTTATAACAAAGCAAACTTTGGGAAAGAGATTTTTGTTATTCAAGATTCAAAATCTTATTCTTATGAACAAACTTTTAACATAGCATCTAAAGCAGCTTTATCATTAAAAGAAATTTTAGAAGATTCAGAAGAAGAAAGAATTCTTTTACAATTACCTAATTCGTTTGAGTTAATTATCTTTCTTTTAGCTGCTGATGCAATTAGAGTAAATGTAAGTATGATAAGCTACGATTACAATGAATCAGAGATTGAAGATATAGTAAGAAGATTTGATTATAAAGTTTTAATTACTAATAAAAATTTGAGTAAAATTAGTGAAGATATTAAGATTATATCATCCAAAGATGTATTATCTAATAATAATGAAGAAAAAATTAATCTAGAAGATGTTTTTAATAAAAATGAAGAGGAGACACCAATTATAGTTCTGACAACTGGAACAACAGGTGTTCCAAAGGGAGCTGTTTATTTGTGGTCACAATTAATAAATCAAGTTAGTATTTCAAAGAAACTAATAAACAGCAAATGGCTACTTGCATATAATCTGAACCATTTTGCAGGAATACAAGTTTTTTTGACAACTCTATGTAATGCAAGTACTCTTATTATTGCAACTAACTGGAATGGAGATTATTTAGTAGATTTGATATTATCAAAAAAACCAGAATATATCTCTGCTACACCAACTTTTTGGAGAATTATTCTTCCTTTACTAAAGAAAAAGATTGAAATTCTAAAGTTTGTTAAACAGATAACAATGGGAGGAGAAGCAATTACTTCAAATATTTTGGAATTGTCAAAACAATTATTTCCAAATGCAAATATTACTCAAATATATGCTATAACAGAAGTTGGACCAGTTTTTTCTACAAAAGATGGAAAGATTGGTTTTCCTTACGAATTTATTACAAAACCTGAAAAAAATAAGCTAAAATCTAGATTAAAAATTATTGAGGGGGAATTATATGTAAAATCTAATGATCAAATGAAAGGATATTATAAGCAGAAAAGTACTTTCACTGATGATGGATGGTATCCAACTGGGGATCTTGTTGAAATTGAAAATGATAGGGTTCTCTTTCTTGGAAGGAAAAATGAAACAATTAACGTTGGTGGAGTAAAAGTTCATCCAATTGAAGTTGAAGAAATAATTCAAAAAGCACATGGAGTGAAACTTGTTAAGGTATATGGTAGAAAAAATCCCATAACAGGTAAAATAGTTGCTGCTGATATAATAATAGAAGATGGATTCAATCCTGAAGAAGTAAAGAGTGAGATACTTATCAATTGTAATAAATATTTAAGTAGATATAAAATTCCACGTATTATAAATATTAAGAATGATATAGACATATCAAATTTTAAAATAATAAGAAGAGAGGAAGAAGAATGAAAAACGATGTTATTATTATCACTGGTGGAAGTAAAGGTTTAGGTAAAGCCATAGTTGAATATTTTCTAAAAAGTACTGAAAAAGTAATCTGCACATTAAGCAGGAAAAAAACTGATTTTATACAAAAAATGGAAGAAACTTATGGAGAAAGGTTTTATTATAAATCAGTTGATATAACAAATACAGAAGATGTGAGGGATTTTGTAAATCAAGTATATACCAAATATGGGAAAATTGATGTTTTAATCAATAACGCTGGAGTTGCAAGAGATGGAGTCTTGATGACACAGTCAAATGCAGATATGGACTTAATGATTAACATCAATTTGTTTTCTTTAATACAGATGACAAAATATGTTTCAAGAAAAATGATTTTGAGAAATGAAGGAAGAATCATCAACATTTCTTCAGTTATCGGTATTTCTGGATATAGAGGATTATCAGTTTATTCTGCTACAAAAGCAGGAATTGATGGATTTACTAGAAGTTTAGCTAGGGAGCTTGGCTCTCGAAACATATTAGTTAATTCAATTGCTCCAAGTTATTTAAAAACTGAAATGAGTGAAGTCTTAACAGAAGCTCAATTGAATCAAATATTAAGAAGAACCCCTTTAAGACGTTTAGGTACTCCTGAAGATGTAATTCCAGTTATTGATTTTTTATGTTCTGAAGGTTCTAGTTTTATCACAGGACAGACCTTTATTGTCGATGGAGGAATATCTGTCTAGTATATTTTTGGGGATATAATATGCAAAACAATATAGTAGCTATTGGAGTAGATACAGAACTAGTGGATAGATTCAGAAAAATGAATCAAGGAGATAAGAGCGTTTTTCTTAAGAAAATATTCTCAGAAGAAGAAATAATCTCTTCTAAAACAAGATTTGATTCTGATCAGTTTTTATGTGCAAGATTTTCAGCTAAAGAAGCTGCATGTAAAGCTCTTTCTCAATTAAATATTGATTGTCTCCCAGATAACCAATTAAGCATTCAAAATGATGAAAAAGGAAGACCAAACATTTTCTTTAATTTCAGAGATGATAATATTAATAAAAAATTGGAAAATATCCAATCTTTAGTTAGTATCTCTCACAATGAATTAATTACTGTTGCATTTGTTGTTCTTATACAAAACACTGATAAAAATGGCACCTAAGAAGATGTGATTATCTACATCTTTTCTTAAGTTCTTTAGACATAGTAACTGCAACATCAAGCTGACATACAGATATGTAATATCTTCAGTCCTACACGTTGAATTCGCTTCAAAAAACTATAAATCTTACTATTAAGATGCTTGGACAATTAACTCTAACACAATTAGAATGAGTGAATCTTAATTATACATTCATTAACAAGATTTATATCTTTCCTAATGAAAAATTAAACCGAATGCCCGCAAAAATAGTTCAAAACATCAAAAACAGTAATCTTATTCCCGCAATAAAAAGAAAATATCACATAAAAATAAAGAGGAAAAATACAAATAAAACCGTAGTACTATCAGGCACTGCCAGAAGCGGGACTACTTGGCTAGCACAAACCCTAAATTATGATAATAGATTTAAATTTATTTTTGAACCATTTGATGATAGAGTTAAGTATCCTAATCGAATAATACTTGAAAACCACTATATTCAAGAAAATGAGACAAATAAAAGCTATGTAGAAAGTATTAATCATATCATAACTGGTAAAATAAGAAACATAAGTATGGATGAATATAATGAAAGACTTTTCTATGATAATATTTTGGTGAAAATGACAAAAGGAAATTTTCTACTTAAATGGCTACATAATTTATACCCAGATCTAAAAATCATATATATCATGAGACATACGTTTTCCAGGGAATGTCAAATTTGTTAGAAAATAAAAAAACTAAAATAATTTTTGAATACAATCCCCATAAATATAATCATGAAGAGAAGCAAATTGTTGTAAATTTTGCCAGCAATTTTTCAACCTATTTAATCGACGATGAAAAAGGATCATTAGAATTTTTAGGTAATAAAAGTCTAGAAAAAATAGAAAAACAATATAATATTTTGCTAAGTAAAAAGGTAATTCAAGGGTAATGCTAGAAGAATTCTAGGGGTAAAATGTGCTCCAATAAATGTTCCATAAATCTATTTAGAAGTGTTCTAAATGTTTTTCAAAAAGTTTTAATAATATACTTTTTATAGCTAAACAATGACTAATTTCCTTTTTGTTCTTTCATCAGAAAAGAAGAAACTTAATGAAACAGCTCAACTTCTTCCTTCACTTATAGATCATAACGAAATAGTAGAGAATGATGGGATTCAAATTCTTATAGGAGATTTTGACGATCAAAACTATTCTTTGGAAATAGAAGATAAGAACTATTTCTTTACACCAAATCAAATGAAACATCTTGATTTAATAGAAGATTCCCAACCAGTGAAATCTTTTTCAGAACATCTTCAACCTTATATCAAAATTGATATGGAAGCCAAACAGGTTATTATTTCAACTGACCCATTGGGAACCGATTACATCTATTTAGCTTATAATGGTGGTAATCTATACATCTCCTCACAAATGAAGTACATCCTTCAGAATGAAAAGGAACTGCTTAATCATCTTGATTATGATGCAATGATGGAATACATTTTTTCCCATTGTATACTTGGAATGAAGACCTTTTTCAAGAAAATTAAACTTCTCCCCTACAATAAGACCATTACTCTAAATCTAGAAGAAATAGATTCCTCAGAAATAGAAAAAATAATCTTAGAAAATAGTGAAATTAAGTATAATTTTCCAACAAGATACGAGGAAATGGATAAAGAGTCATATAAGAAAATAGTTGATGAACAAGCACATCTGTTTGAGCAGTATTTCAATATTCTTCTAAATAAACGGAATGAAAACAATTACTTCTTGCTCTCTGGAGGGTTGGATTCTAGACTGTTAATAACATCTGTTGAAGATGATCTGAGAAAGAAGTGCAAAGGAATAACATATGATTATTCTAATAAAGGATCAAATGTTATTAATGCAAAGAGAGTTGCAAAACTTCTAGATGTTGAACACATTGTCAGAATAATAGATGTTGAAGACACAATTAAAGACACTCTGAAACATATGTGGTACTGTGAAGGAGTATCTACTCATGTATCATCTAGATTGGTTAGTTTCTTATCAGAGGTAGAAACTAAGAATAATCTCTATATCGATGGATATGTGGGAGATGGGCAATTAGGAGGAGAATTCTTCACTTGCATAAAAAACAAGAATTTGAGAAAAGATTCTGCATTTTCACTACTTAAAGCAATGCAGTTACACAATTATTTCTTTCCCCCTAAAGTCTTTGAAAAAATGGCTAAAGAAAAGAATATACTTAAACGAAGTGTAATTCCTGAATTAAAGAAACATGTTGATCTATTGTGGCCAATTGAAGACGAGAGAATGCGTGTTGAATGTCTACTGGCTTTAACAAGGGGAAGAAAATATGCTGTGGGAGGACCAAAGACAGTAGAAGTTTTTGGTACAACAATACTCCCATTTTATCATCCCCAAATCTTTAGTACGTATGTCAAAGTTCCATATGAGATGAGAGAAAAAAGAAATTTTGAATTGGATGTTCTGGGAGTATTGGATGAAGAAATAGCTACAGTACAAACAACTTCATCTAAATTCAAAAGACTAAAGATTGTTCAAAATGCACTTAAGGTTGTTAGATGGTTTGAAAAGAAATTGGGTATTTCTATTGTTCCTAAATCCTCTTCACCAATTTACAAATGGACAGATAAAGAAAGCACTTATTATAAATTTATCAATCAAATTCTAGCAGATGACAACTGCTTCATTTGGAATTTGTTGAACAAAGAAGTAACAAGGAAACTGTATGAAGATTTATTTAACAGAAAAAGTCATTTGGAACTCTTTCTCTCAGCGGTCATAGATTTAGAGATAATAATAAGATTGTTTTTTGGGTTAGATAAACCAGAAGAAGTCATTCTTGAAAGTGAAAATCTTCAATTTAAGCAAGAAGTAAAAATACTTTTTGACACATATGATCTGCAGAGGGAAATTTATTCATCAAAATGAAATTGGGCTGAAAATTTAAATCCCAATCTTTATAATTTTTCTGTTTTTCAGTTATCTTTTAGGTTTACTTAATTATTTGGTAGAAGCGTAGATATTAATGCAGCAAAGATATTGTGATTTGTTACTCTCTCCTGTTTTAATCGCTTGTTTTTCTGACTAGGGTACAAAAAGACAGAATACTTTTATAACATTCCATCTGTCATCTAAACGGACAATGAGTAAATCTGACCTATCCCTCAAAACTGTTTACGAAGAATTTCTAAGATTCGAAGATGAGTATTCCCTCTTCAACGCTAAAATAGATGGAGTTTTCTTTTGGGAAAGGGTTAGATTTGCCGTTTTTAGAGCAATTACGATCAAATTAGCTGAAGGGAAAATAAAGCGAAAAAAAAGAATAGAAAGGAAAAAAGAGAAAAAATTTGTTTTTTATTTGAGGAAAGTACGCAATTATCTCAAAGTTTTCTTCCAATTCAAGCTTAATCCGTTATTAGCTAAAAAACAAACAATACTTGTTTTGAGTAATTCTAGAAGGGAGTTGAAAGAAAATGGTAAATGGTGGGATATCTATACAGATCACATCATCAATAAAATGATCTACTCTTCAATTTCTATTGAAGGTGATTTTGAGTATAATTTCAGAACGCCTGCTGAAACTAAAAATTTAAGATATTTCACATACATAGATTTGATGGTTGATTTTAAGAGATATCTCAAAATAGCTAAGGTAAATCTAACAGATGAAGAAATTGTTTACTTAAGAAAAATATCTCAAGCATTTAATTCTAGATTCAAAAGGTCCATAGATTTGGTGGAAATTGTCCATAATAGTCTAACTGTAAGAAAAAGAATCCTTCCTTACTATCGAAAAATTTTGAAGAAAGTGCAACCTCAACTGATTTTTATTGTGTGTAGTTATGGTAAAGAGAATTTCATCGAAGCATGCAAAGAAAAGGAAATTCCTGTGATAGAGATACAACATAGTGTTGTAACCAGATATCATGTGGGCTATTCTTTTGAAGAATATAGAACAAAAAAAACCTTCCCAGATTATATCTTTGCTTTCGGAGATTACTGGAAAGAAAACATTACTTATCCAATTGAGAAAGATAAAATATTTAGTATTGGGTTTCCAGATCTTGAAATTTCAAGGAAAAAATATGAAGAAATAGAGAAGAAGAAGCAAATTGTATTCATTTCTCAACCATGGGTTGGGACACATCTTTCTAAGATTGCAGTTGAATTAAACAAAGTGGAAAATCTAGCGTATAAGGTCATTTACAAGTTACATCCTAAAGAAGTAAATACATGGAAGAAAGAATTTCCATGGTTACTTAAATCAGGAATCGAAGTTGTAGATCATGAAGGAAAAGGTTTGTATGAGCTGTTTGCAGAATCAGAAATACAAGTCGGTGTTAACTCCACTGCTCTATTTGAAGGACTTTTCTTTGGTGTAAAAACCTTACTTTTTGATTATTTTGGAATCGATTACATGGAAGAACTATTAAAGTCTAAAGTAGCAGAAAAATTCTCAGATGTAGACGATTTAGTTAAGAAAATAAAGAAAATAAAAGCAACTGAATTTGATACAGATTACTTCTTTAGGAGCAATTCACTAAAGAATGTTGCTACAAGGCTGAAAAAGATGATTGAAGGAAAAGCCTAGGCTATTTTTATTACATGCAGTAGGTTTAAAAACAAGTTCTTTAAATCAAGTTGATGGATATCGTTCTTCAACTAGTGTTGATAGGACTGTTAGCACTAGGTGTTGCTATATTAGGAAATATAGGGGGTTTTGGAGGAGGTGTAATATTGGTTCCATCTTTAATACTCATTTTCTCAATAGATACAAAAACTGCGGTAGGGACAGTTCTTGCAGCACTTCTCCTTCCAGCATTAGTAGGAAGTATAGGTGCAGCTAGAAGAAAAGAAGTAGACTTCAAATTCGGTATTCTTTTTGCAATACCTTCTTCAGCTGGAACAATTTCAGGAGTATTTGTTGTCCATTTTTTGACTGATCAAACAGTCTTAATTATCATGGGTGTTCTCGCATTCATTCTCAGTCTATTGATGTTATATCATTCAATTAAAAACAGAAAGAATAATACTGAAGAAAATGAAAAAACCGAAAGTATTGAAAGAAAATCCTTTTGGAGAAAAATTACAAAAATGAAACCGCTATTGAAAATTCACGTTGGCGAGAAACCTTATGACATAAGTGTGTCGCTAATTTTTCTTAGTGGTGTATTCTTTGGCTTGCTATCAGGTTTACTTGGAATAAGTGGAGGGTGGATACAAACCCCCTTTATGATTTTAGCATTCGGACTTCCTCCACTATTAGCCTCTGGTACTTCTCTATTCATAATTGTAATCAAAGCTTTGGTAGGGGGAATCACACATATGTCCTTGGGTAATATAGACTGGAGGGTTTTAGCTATATTAACTGTTACAATGTTTTTTGGTGCTATGATTGGAAATTTCCTTAAGAGTAAAATGAAAGGAAAACAAGTTTCTTGGATACTTGGAATAACGTTACTTACCATTACGATATTCATATTTGTCTCAATATTAGTTTAACTAAGAAGCTCTTCAAAAGAGCTTGGAATTTTAGAACACTACATATGTTTTAACTAATACAAATATTCCTAGAAGGATTGTAACTGCGCCTATTAGAGGTTGTAATTTTTTTATAGGTAAATATTTTACAGTCAATACTGCTAATGGAACTGAAGCAAGAGCTCCGATGAGAAGTGCTAATACAAACCACCCAAAATTTGGTGAAAGTGTAGTACCATTAGCTGCAAAATAGATTATTAGAGCTGCAACGCAAACAACCCCTTCAGAAAGCGAAGTAGATGCTACTGCTTTACGAGGATCTCTGTCAACAATAATTTGACCAGAACTAATTAAGGGTCCGTATCCTCCACCACTTAATCCCTTATTAAAGGCCGCTACAAGGCCTATTCCCGATATTTTCCACCATGAGAATTTCCATTTTAGTTTCATAAAAACTAACAAACCTACAATTATAACTAAGACACCAACATAGGTTTTTATGATAGTTGCATTAATAGCGATTGCTAAAAACGCAGCTGCAATGCCTCCAACTACACCAGATAAACCTAAAATACCTGAAATCTTGAAATCTTTAGAAATTTCGATTCTCCTTTCCTTTCTTTTTTTAATATTTTCATTAGTTATACCTGAAACTGTACCTCCATTGGTATGAATATCCTTAGGTAAAACTTTGTTTTTAGATTTAACTCGAATATGAAAATCTACATTTCCAACATAATGATGAAGAGCAGCAGAACCGAAACCCGTCCAAATCTCTGTGAAAAGAACAGCAGGTACAAGAAGAGCAAGGTCTACGTTAAACGATAGAAGAACTGGGACGAGGATAGTTCCATATCCGCCTCCCAAAGCAGAGTCAACATATTCACAAACTAGTGCCAGTACTGCAAAAAGAATATAAAAGCCAATAGAAAAAGAGACTAGATCTGCCATATCGGTTTAACTCACAGAAGAGGAATATTACTCGTGTTTTTAAGTTTGGTGTAAAACCAATACCCTTGGAAGTCAAAATATATTATATTGGATACAATATGTGTAACATATGTGTTATACAAGTAAATCTCACATTTATGTATTTTGTGGATATATTGGTTTAAAACCAAATTCTTATATGTGATAATTCGTACATGTGTACATGAACCAGATAAACATTGATGAAGTAGCTTACATAACGGAGACTTCAATTACAATAAGAGAGAGCAGGAGAAGAACTACAGTTCCTAAGGAAATAGTTGATGAATTAGGTTTAAAAGATGGAGATAAACTTAGATGGATCCTATTTGAAGATGGAAAAATAATGATGACGCAAGTGAAACGAAAAGGAGTTTCCAAATAATTACTTCTCTGCCTATGATTCATTCATTAGGGATGCGGGTCTTTCTAAGTTTGAGAGAAATCTTAATCTTAATAAAGAAGAAAATAGTTAGAAGTGTGACACAAACGAGCAAATATGAAACAATAAATCTTTGGGAAAGCATTCATGATATTTTAGTAGAATGGATTGATACAGTTATTCTCGAGGGATGGAGCTTATACAGAGGAAGAGAAAAATTAGTATCAATTTCTCAAGATTTGACAAATAGAATAGCTTTGGTTTTTCATGAAGATTTTGAAATTGAGGAAGAGATAATTCAACG
>JAGLXK010000056.1 GCA_023132955.1 Candidatus Heimdallarchaeota archaeon | reverse complement strand
TTAGAATGTAAGTTTTTTCACCTTTCTTATCTATTAAGCCTGTTAATTGTCTTAGATGGAAATTTAACTTACCTGTTGAGAGATCTAATTCTCTCAATAAATCAGTATAAGTTAGAAAAGAATAATCATCAATCAAAAATAAAATCTTTCTTCTAATATCATTGGTTATTGCTTTAAGAACCCATTCTGATTCAAAAGCTAGTTCAGAAATTATCATTACTACGTTCCTCCTTACCACAATTTTCCCTAAATTATTAAGAGTTAGGGTTGATTCTTGTATTAGTTAAATATAATAATATCTGCTATTTGAAACGTTTTGACAATTTTAATTTTCAAAATGGTTTATAATTACTTATCACCTAGAGAAGACAGAGAAGAATGAATGACGAAAATTTAAATCTCACAAAGATTGGAAAACACAAAGTAATTGAAACATTTGAACCAGACTCAAGGTTAAAACTTGTTTGGGTAACAGAATTTATTGTAGCTTATCTTATAATGATTCTAGCTATAATTGGATTTATAGCATTTCTCACAGCAGTAGACGATGATATGATTCTGAGTGTTGTTGATATAATCATCATAGGATCCCCATGGTTTTTTGGGATTAGTCTTCCATTGCTCATGTTAAGCATGATTTGCGTTTGGGTATATATAAACGCAATATCCTATAGTCTTACTACACATGAAATTATAGTTGAGAAGGGTATAATTACAAAAAGTCGTAAAGTTGTTCCTTACCGCAACATTACCAACTTTAATCAAAGAAGAGGACCTTTTGATAGGTTAATTGGTGGTCCTGATTTTGGTACCATTGGAATTGAAACAGCAGGGATGAGTGGTGCTGGAGGTGGAGGGAAAACACATCCAGAGCAGAAAATTGTTGGTGTTGTAAATACAACAGAATATACAGAAAAAATACGTAATATTCTATCCCGAATGAAAGGTCAAGCAGCTGTGACTGCAGATGCAGAAATTGCTTCATCTTTATCAGATGAAGAATTATTGAAAGAAATGCTTTATACTTTGAAGGATATTTCAAAGAAGCTCTAAAAAAACAAGTGATCCTCTTCTTCTTTCTTCTTTTTTCTCTTTCTTCTACCTCTCCTTCCTCCTTCTTCTTCTACCTTTTTCTCAATAGGTTCTTCAATATCTAAATCGATTTTCACTTTTTGCGCTACTTCTTTCATTGTTTGATGAATTAATTTTTTCATTTTGAATTTTCTTTCTCTTTCATAA
>JAGLXK010000559.1 GCA_023132955.1 Candidatus Heimdallarchaeota archaeon | reverse complement strand
AAGAAAGTCCTGGAACAACCATTTTGAGATCTGGAAGAAGCTATAAAGTCGTTCGAGGAATGGCAAGTTTGGGAGCTACTTTAGGAAGAGAAGCTAGAGAGAAAAAAGGCTCTTTCGATGAGTTAGACATGGGTAGTGTAGTTCCTGAAGGAGTTGAAGCTGTAGTGCCTTATCGTGGATCTGCAGCTGATGTTCTTGAACAACTTGTAGGAGGTCTCAGAAGTGGTATCTCCTATTGTGGTGCAACTAATCTCAAACAGATGCAAGCTAATGCTGAGTTTATTAAAATAACTACTGCTGGTCGTGCTGAGTCAGCTTCACATGATGTTGAACGTATGTAAATTGATTTTCTACTCGAAAATGGACAAAAGAAGTTAAATAATGATTAATCCCCCCTTATTTCGTCAGATGTCTGATTATAGAACAATAGCTATTCTTGTTTTTAGAATCTTTAGAGGTAGATATCATTTTTATCTCGTTAGAAGAGGTATAAACGTACCTGCTGTGCCATTAACATGGACACCTATTGGCTCTGTAATCACTGCTCAAGATTTTAAGGTTGCTGATGAATTAGAAAATAAGCATGGTGATATTTCAGATAATATGGTAGATAAAGTAACAGCTTTAAGACTTCTTTTGGAAAGGGATTTATTTCGTGATGCAGAACTGCAAAGTTCTATACCTTTGTTTACAGATGTTCGACAAAAAATCTTGAAAATGGATCCTGCTTATTTAATGACTTTCTTCAGTTCAATGATTCCTTGGGGAAGACAAAGAGCATCTGTTAATGAAGATATCCTAGATTGTTATTATTATCTCTATATTGTTCCAACATCTTCACTTTTCAAAAGAAGAAAATTATCTCAGTATTCAGAATATATAAGTTCCAAAGATATAGTTTTGGAAGAAAAAAGCTGGTGGTTCAAATCAAGTAAAATTGTAAAAAAATATAACCAGATTACAAGTCTTTTCGATCCAATTGTTGCGAATTTCATGTCTAAATTACACAATGAAAAGAAAAAAATTGTGGAAGTTGCTAGAGAGTTGGATGAAGAATCCTCAGATACAAGAATTATGAAATTAGGTGTGCTTCCCAAAATATTGAAATTTGAGACCCCAG
>JAGLXK010000558.1 GCA_023132955.1 Candidatus Heimdallarchaeota archaeon | reverse complement strand
ATCAGAATTCACTCCTATATTTTCTACTTGATGTAAAAGCCCAAGTAAAGTATCGCTTTGAGTATTGTATTCTATTTTAGTATTGAAGAAAATATCTGGAAAGACATAAATGTTAAGCAAAGACAGTGTAAACGCCAGTATCATCACCGAAGCAGTAGCAATTACTAAGGAGTCTCTTTTCATTCTGAAGTAGATAAAACAAGGGACATTATAAAACATTACGATTTATTTATTTTTGAATGTTGAGAAATAATGCCGCACAATATAATATATAAAGGGTACATGAAACTGATAGCGTGATTACAATGGTTAAGATAACTTTTGTTAAAATAGGAAATATCACTCTAACAACATTAATTGACATAATGTTAGATGAGAGAGCTAGTAGAACAGATATTGAAGCTACTGTCATAAGTTCATCAACCAAAATGAAGCCTGATGCTGTAGAAAGAATTTTTCCTTTAATTGACCAAGTTGAAACAGATCTCATGGTTATGATTTCTCCAAATGCCAATGATAAAGAACCCCAATCTGTTATTGACAGATATAAAGACAAGTATCCACTTATCGTTGTTTCAGATGGTGGGGATAAAGAAGTGAGAGCAAAATGGAAAGAAGATGGCGTTGGCTATATTATTGTCCCATTTGATCCTATGATTGGTGCTAAAAGAGATTTTCTTGATGCAACAGAAATGTGTTTATTCAATGGATACATAATTACAACTTTCAGTACTTGTGGAGTTTTTGCATATATCAATGAACTAATGGATGGTGTTATAGAACAACTAAAAGCTGGTGAAAAACCAAAATTACCCACACGCAATATGTCAGCTATAGGTGTAGCAACAACTTATCCATTTTCTAATGTTTATGCAAGACCTAAAGCGTTAGCTGCCTTAACAATGCTTCAGCATGCAGCTAGTCTAAACGTAAATGGATGTTTTGTTGAAAAAGATCGAGAAAAAGCTCTGATCAAAGTTGCTGGAGCTCATGAAATGGTCAGACAAGCTAGTTTTCTTGCCGATGAAGTTAGAGAATTAGAAAAAGCTATAGATCATATGATTAGAACTCCACATAGTAAAGATGGAAAGCTTCTACACAAAGTACACTTCTTTGATGAAGCACATGAAAAACAATAAACTGAATTAAGGAAGGAGCTTATTCCTTCAATTTTCCTTTTTATTATTTATTTTGCGAAGCTAAAGAATGGCAGAAAAATAAGAAAGAAGAAGGAATTTTAAGGATAGACTCTGTTTCTTGTTCTTGGGAAAGGTAATGTCTCTTGTATAGCTTCTAAACCACATAACCACCAAGTTAGTCTTTCGGCACCTAAACCAAATCCTGAATGTGGAACGGATCCATATTTTCTGAGATCGATATACCATGCGTAATCTTCTACTCCCCAACCTTCTTCCTTGATACGTCTGATTAATGTGTCAAGAACATCTTCTCTCTGACCACCAGTAATAAGTTCACCAAAACCTTCAGGGGCCATTAGATCAGCTGAATAACACCATTTTGGATTATCTTCATGTAGTTTTACGTAGAATGGTTTATGACTGGATGGATAGTCTCGAACAAAGAAAGGTTCAGCTATAATTGTGGATAGTGCTCTTTCTTCTTCTGTTTTCATATCTTCATCCCATTTCAAGTTGAAGCCGTTTTCATTCAAGGTATCGATTGCTTCTTTGTAACTTATTTTCTTGAAAGGAGCTTTTATTGTTTCAAGAACAGAGGTATCTCTCTTCAGCTCTTTGAATTCCTTAGCATTATGTTTGAGAACATATTGAACAATGTAAGCTACTAGTTCTTCTTGGATTTTCATATTTCCTTCAAAGTCTACAAAAGCTTCTTCACCCTCAATATGCCAGAATTCGTTGACATGTCTTTTAGTTCTCATCTTTTCAGCTCGGAAACTAGGAGTTATCGCATAGACTTTTTCTAAACTATAAATGAGAGCTTCGAGATAAAGCTGTATGCTTTGGCTGAGATAAGCTGTATGATCAAAATATTTCAAACTAAACAGAGTTGAACCTCCTTCACAAGCTGAACCTGTGAGTATAGGCGGAGTAGTCTCATAGAAACCATTTTCAAAGAACCATTCTCTTGCTGCACGTAAGACTGAAGCTTTTACTTTCCAGACGTTAGTTGCTTTGTAGCTTCTTACAAACAAGTGAGTATTGTCTAACATGAATTCCTTACTTTGATCTTTAGCAATAGGGAAGATTTCTCCTTTATGCATAATTGTGAAATTGGTCAATTTCACTTCAACATTATTTACTGCCCTATTATCCTCTACTGGTTTACCTTCAACTGTAACATAATTCTCAATTGCAGCTTCATTTAACATATTCCAAGCTTCTGAAGTTAGTTGATTTTCAGATCCTATGCATTGGATAATGCCAGAAGCGTCACGTAAGATGACAAAGATTTTATCTTTCATTTTACGGATTCGATAGACCCACCCACGAAGTTTGATTGTATCTTCACTAGGTGTAACTTTACTTGCGTAGATGAAAGTTTGTTTGGGCATGAATCAGCAGTTACATGCAACTTTAAAAAGTTTTGAGGTTATTAACTTAATTTGGATAAGAGTTAAAATTAAATACTTCATCTCTTTTGTTATTTGTAGAACACAATGTGTAGACTCTTCCTCAATATCGGACAAACTGTTTCGGAAAAAACTTTTGAAGAGTATATTGGATCATGTTCAGATTATGTAGGTGGAGCAAAACTAGAGGTTCATGAGAGAAATGAAACCAAACTAGAACAACATAAAGACGGATATGGCTTTGCTTTTGTGAAAGATGACCACTTTGAGCTCAGAAGATTTCGTGAAGCTATTTTTGAACGTAACCCTATTGGAGAATTGAGGAAACTAGAGACAGATGTTCTTTTTGTACATGCTCGACGAGCATCACCTAATATTAAAGTCAATCTAAAGAATAATCATCCCTTCTACTGGTATAATGGGGATGAATATATTTTTGGTCACAATGGTACTATAAAGAGTCAAATCAAGAACTATGATGATCGAAAATTTTTCCTAAGAGGAAGCACAGACTCTGAAAAATATTTTTATTCCCTTCTTACAGAAATGGGGAAAAATGAATGGCAAATCAACAGACAACTGATTGATGACGTACTCGAATATTGGGATTATACTGCTGCAAATTTTATCTTGGTTTCTCCTAAGAAAGCTTGGGTGGGTGTATATTACAGAAAAGATCCACTTTATTTTACAATGAAGCTCTATAAGACTGAAGACTCAGTAGTAGTTAGTTCAAGTATTTTACCTTCGCTAGGACCACCAACAGAGATATTAAGAAATGGGACATTAATTGAGATTGATGTAGAAAGCAAAAATTATTTCTATCTAAGTGAATTCAGAATTTAGTAAGGATAGGATTAATGGTGTCAAATTCTGTAAAACCTGATGAGAAACTATCAGTTTCTTCAAAAAAGGAAAAAAGTTTCAGCTATAGGGTTCGTACTTTTTCGATGCAGTACTTAGCACATCATCCTGCTTGTGATAAATTTAACAATCATATCTTTAGAATCGGATCCTTATTCTTATGTGTAGGCTGTACTAGCGTTTTTCTAGCATTTATTTCTTATACAATAGTATTTTTCTCAATGCTATCTTTCTTCACAAGCTTTCCTTATGCTAATGGAATATTTGCAGCTTTTGGGGTAGCAATGGCACTAACGCAAGTTTTTCTAAAACCAAACAACAAATGGATTAAAGCTCTTATGAGATTTAGTTTGGGTATAGGATTAGGTGCATACACTGCATTAATTGTTCAGGTTTCTAATCTATCCTCACAAATAGGCTATTTTACAATTTTAATTCAGATCGCACTTTTTCTACTATTGATACCTGGAGTGTTTCTTTACAATGTACTCAGAGGAGACTCACCTTATCTAGAATGTACAGAGTGTTCTATTAGATTCGTAGAACCTTCTTGTGATTATTATACAGTGACTTTGGAAGAGGAATAAGTTTTTGTTCAATTGATTCCCAATTGTCTATCTAATTTCAGCATTGACTTCCTGACAGCATCAAAAAATGAATACTCCTTCTAATAAGGTCCAGAAGAAATTTGTGAGGTGTAAGACACAGAAACAAGAGTTTAGCTTTCTTAGAAACTATTTGTCTCTTTTGCATTACTGTGTCTTTTTAAATCCCCTCCCTTCTTGGAAACGTCTCCTACCAAGAAGGAGACCTTAACATCAAGGTTAAAAATCTTTGAAATCAGATAGATATATTTGTTAAAAACATATTATTAAGCTGAAATGAAGAAAAACAAAAATGAGAAAGAACAACTAAAATTCTTTCTTCTTCTTTCTTATCACTGCAGATATCATTAACATCAGAGCAAAAGAAACAATCATTATGAGATTCGATGTGTAGCTTGTTTTTTTTGGAATTTCGAGTGCTGTATAAAACAAAACTATTTCATTGTTACCTTCACCAATTTCGTCTATAATATCGTTGATATCAATATTTATAGTCATATTGTAAGCTCCTGGTTCAGAAACTGACCAGTTATAATGAAATTCATATGATTCTCTCACATCTAGTGCAGGAACATCAAAAGTTTGAAGAACACTAAAATCGCTCTCTATTGATGCTGCTGTGGTTTCAGAAATGTTTTGTTCCCCTATATTGGTGACTCTAATTTTTATTTCTTTTGTCTCATTATAGAACCCAGAATACTTATTTTGAACAACTTCAACTCTAAGATCTGGTTTGTCTTCTTTATTGAAAGTGAATTCGTCCAATAAACTATAGTCAGTTCTAAAAGCTCTAAAATCCAGCTGATTTGGATATATATCCATCACTGTGAAATGATAGGTTGATTCTGCAATTATTGATTGGTTAATTCGATAATATGGATCGGCATCATAAAGAGGAGCACCAACTGACCCTGCAATTACATAGGTAATATTATTATTTATTAGTCTTTCATAGAAATGGTCGTGACCAGATATAACAATTGTAATATTGTATTGTTCAAAAATTGGAACTAATAACACTTGTATATCATCATAATTACCGAGATGATATCTTGGAGATGAAGCATATGCTGGTCTGTGCATAAACACAATCTTCCAGGCATAATCATTATGTGCTTGTAAATCTGCATGTAACCAGTTTATTTGTTCATCAAATGTTCCTCCGTAATCGGGTACACAAGTATGTAAAGCTACAAAATGAATAGGTCCATAGTTAAAAGAATAATATTCTTCTTTTCCAGGAAATGCAAAATTATTATAGTAGAGCGAACTATTTTTTTCATGATTACCCAGTACTGACATAAAAGGAATTTCATTCAATAAAGATCTAAAATCATAAAACCAATTAGTCCATTGAAATGCATCAAGACCAGAATCTACAAAATCTCCTGTGAATATAGCAAAATCTGCTGATACTTTTGACATTTGCCTTGCTGAAAATGCTCTGTCTGCTCGATTGTGTCTTGAATCTCCCATAGCAAAGAAGGTTGCATGGTCGCCTATGTTTCCTGTCTTAAAATCCCGATCTGAACTCCAAGTCTCTCCATTACCAACTCTAAAGTGATATGCTGTATTGGGAGCCAAACCTGTTAGCTCAATTACGTGATACAATCCTGAAGACCCTGTTTCCTCTAAACCATAAGTGCTATCGAGTCCATATTGTACAATAGACGAAGTGCTTTCAGATGTTTTCCAACTAATTGTCATGGTCGTGCTAGTATCATTTTGCCAACTAAGATGTACCTCTTTGGGATGAATCTCTTCAGCTGATACTTGAAAGAACTGGACTGAAGCTGGCATTATAAAAATCGATATTAATGTAATAACAAGTAATTTTCTTTTAGTACTCATCAAGTATAATAAAAAATTTACACAATTTAAAGTTTGCTTACCTTTTTATGAAGAAAGCAGATGCAAAAAGTGAGTAAGTGGATGTTATTTCTGATTTCCCATTGTTGTTGTAGATAATTTTCGTCTAAGCTTTCTATTGGTAACTCCTTTATTCAGTTTTCGGATAACCCATAAAATAAAACCAGATAAAAGTCCAAAGAAACCAATTACTATGAAAACACTAAATATTGTTGGGATGAATATTGGAGCCATTGTTATCTAACACCTACTCAAAGAAAATCTTATACATTTTTAAACTTTTATGTTGGAGAATTAATGTCGCTAGTTTATGATTATCAAGTTATTTGATTCATTTATATGAACATCTACTCGCATTTTGTTAGGTGATTCAAGTCTTAGCTCCCCGGTATTAGAAATACCTCTACATAAATACACTTCAGATTTGTACGAGTGTTTTTTATTCATGTTGAGTGAGTTCATATTAAACAAGGAAATTATTTTCTCGTAGTTCTCCTCCATAACTAAATTAACATACTCAAATATACATTCTGAAAGGATTCTAGTGAATTCATTTTTCTGAATTTGATTTCTAGTAACTTCTTCTAAACTTGTAGCTCTTAACCGTTCAAAAGCTATAGTATTTTCTTCTTTTAATTCAATATTAATTCCTATTCCCAATAGTAAATATTCTGATTGTAAAGATACCAACTCGAGTAATATTCCACCTAATTTTCTATTTTTGAAAACTATGTCGTTTGGCCATTTTACTAAGATTTCAGTTCCATATTTTTTCTTAATAGCTTGTTGAATAGCTAGAGCTGCAGCATAGTGCAAAAAACTATATTGTCTAGGTTGCAATTTGGATGATAGTGGGAATGCAAAAGTTCCATATAAACCTCCGTCTGGTGAAAACCAGTCTGAATCCTGCCTTCCCCTCCCCTCTGTTTGTTGTTTAGCCACTACTAGAATTGGGTGATCTATATCATTCTTAAGATGCTCGATTATTGCATCCATTGTTGAAGATACCTTTTCATAATGAACAGTGTTCATATAATCTATTCTATGTGTCACAAGACCGCAACAGAATTGGTATGTTATAAAGCTTTTTTCATTATTTCGTCATAAAAGAAGATGTCGTTTTTATTCGACTCTATATAACTAATACTAATGTATCTAAATCATAAGAATAGAGCTAGTGATGGAGAAAAAAAGATCTATTCTAAGCTCCATGAGAAGAGAAAGAAAAGTTTGGAAGGAGGAGGGGAAAAGAGGGTAGAGAATCAGCATAAGAAAGGTAAACTTACAGCAAGAGAAAGAATTGAATTACTTGTTGATGAGAACTCTTTTGTCGAAATAGATTCTTTAGTTACACATCAATCTACAAAATTTAATCTTGAAAACAACAAGCCATTAGGAGATGGAGTGGTAACAGGTCATGCAACTATTGCTGAGAGACAAGTTTTCATTTACAGTCAAGATTTCACAGTTTTTGGAGGAAGTTTAGGGAGAGCTCAAGCAACAAAGATTTGCAAATTAATGGAGCTTGCAATTAAAACTGGAAATCCAATTCTTGGCATATTAGATTCAGGTGGAGCAAGAATTCAAGAAGGAGTTGCATCATTAGCTGGTTATGGAGATATTTTCTTCCGGAATATTCAAGCTTCTGGAGTGATACCTCAGATTTCTATTATTCTTGGTCCATGTGCAGGCGGAGCGGTTTACTCACCTGCTTTAACAGATTTTGTTTTAATGAATAAAGAAAATTCATTTATGTTTGTTACTGGTCCAGAAGTTGTAAAAGCCGTTACAGGGGAGGAAATATCCTTCTACGATTTAGGTGGAAGTGGTGTCCATAGCAAGAAAACAGGTGTGAGTCATTTAGTTGGTGAAAGTGAAGAAGAAACTTTGGACTTAGCTAGAAAACTACTTTCTTATTTACCTTCAAACAATTTGAATGATCCTCCATTTGACCCAGAAGTAATAGAAGAAAGTGAACAGATCTCGCTTCGCGAATTAATTCCAGATGAAGAGAATGAACCTTATGATATGAAAAGCATCATAGGAACAATTGCTGATTCTGACAGTTTTCTAGAATTGAATGAAGATTGGGCTAAAAACATCATAGTAGGTTTTGCTAGAATGCAAGGGTTTACTGTAGGAATTATTGCAAATCAACCTCTTTTCTTGGGCGGAGCAATTGATTATAATGCAGCAGATAAAGCTTCTCGATTCATTCGTTTTTGTGATTCTTTCAACATTCCAATATTGACATTTGTTGATGTTCCTGGTTTTCTACCAGGTGTCAAACAAGAACATGAAGGGATAATCAGACATGGTGCAAAGCTGCTCTATGCTTATTCAGAGGCAACCATTCCAAAGATTTCTATTATTGTACGAAAAGCATATGGAGGAGCTTACATAGTGATGAGTTCCAAGCACCTAGGGACAGATATTAATCTAGCTTGGCCTTCAGCTCAGATAGCTGTTATGGGAGCAGAAGGGGCAGTTCGAATTCTATACAGAAACAGATTGAAAGAGGAAGAGGAACCTGAGAAAGTTCTTGAGGAATTCACTCACAAATTCAAAGAAGAATTCGCAAACCCTTACCAAGCAGCAGAATTAGGGTATATTGACAAAGTAATTTTTCCTGAAGAAACTAGAAGCGAAATTGTTGCTTCTTTACATTTGCTTCAAAATAAGAGAGAACAGTCTCCCAAAAGAAAACATGGAATTTCTCCAGTTTAAGGTGTTATTGATGAAAACTAAGAAACAATTAAAAAAAGAACTTAGATTAAACGAAATAATTTGGGGTTATTCTCCAAAGGGAATAAGTAATCCTCAATTAGCAATTGAACTTTCATTGAATGGTGGAATTGGTTTAATTGATCTTGAAGGATTAGAAGAAAGTGTTTCGAAAAAAATAATTGAGACTTGTTCAAGTAAGATTCCTTCAGATAAACTGTGGGGAGTTCGATTCCCTGATGTAGAATCTTTATCGGTTCTATCTGAAGTTGACTCAATACCCATTGGAATTATAGCTTTTGAGGTAGAACAAGACGATTTAGTAAAACTAGTTTCAAAGCTTAAATGGAAAGTTGCTGAAGTTGTAAATTTGGATGAGGCTCAAAAAAGAACAGACTGGGTAGATTTCTTTTTAGTAAAAGGGTTTGAATCAGGAGGAAAAATAAGTGATCAAACATCTTTTATTTTGATTCAAGAATTCAATAAGGCTGGATTTCCTTTTATTATTCAAGGAGGTTTTGGTGTCTATAACATAGTTACAGCTATAGTAGGGGGGGCACTAGGAGTAGTTCTAGAAGGACAACTTTTTCTTCTTCCTGAATGTCCCCTTAGTTCGTTGACCAAAGAATACCTAGAAAAGCTTGATGAGAACGATACATACATTGCAGGAGAAAGCTTCTCAAACAAATACAGATTGATAGGTAAAATTGCAAATAATTCTATTCGAGAATTGAAGAAATTTGAGAAAAAAATCTCTGATAAAGGTGAAGAAGAACTACAAGAATTTTTGAAACAACTCTCTAGTAAATCTCATTTCTTTGATTCAGAAGAAATAAAACATTCATTCCTACCTTGTGATATAGGTTTAAGTTTTGCTCCATTTATAAAGGAAATTTTCGATGATTTAAGATCATTTTTAACTGCAATTCAAGACATCATTCAAGACCAAATCAAAACAGTTTCTACTAACTGGCCTTTTGAAGAAGAAAGCGAATTTGCAAAAAGCCTAAAAATTACCTTTCCTATCATTCAAGGCCCTATGGCCAATATTACAGATAAGACTGATTTTGCAATTAAAGTAGCAGAAGAAGGAGCATTACCAGTTTTAGCTATGGGAGGACTATTGAAAAAAGAAGCTGAGGAACTATTTGCAGAATTCAACTCGAAATTTCCTGAAAATCAGAATTATGCAGGAGGAATTATCGGTCTAGAGGTAATGAAAGAGAGAAGAGAAGCTCATATATCTCTAATGGTTCAGAACAAAACCCCTATCTGTCTAATTGCAGCAGGATCTATTCAACTAGCAACTAGAATTCAAAAAATGGGGATGAAAACTATCATTCATACTCCAGCTTTAAGCTTATTCAAGGAAGCTATAAAATATGGTCACCAATATGTAATTTTAGAAGGCTGTGAATGTGGAGGGCATATAGGTAATCTTACATCTTTAACGCTCTGGGAATCAATCTTACAGTATCTCAGTAATAATGCAGATCAGATATCTGACAAAATCAACATTGTATATGCTGGAGGTATAGGAGATGAACTTGGAGCTGCTATGCTAGCAGGAATGATTGGGTGTCATCTAGATTTAATAAATCCTGGTATTCAGATGGGAACAGCTTATCTTTTCACTGATGAGATTGTAAAAACAAAAGCTCTCACTTCACTGTATCAAGAAAAACTTCTTGATTCAAATATCACCAGAGTTATAGGTTCTACAGTTAATACACGAGCTCGTGCTGTACCCTCTGAATTTGTATCTAAGACAATTGAAAACGAACGAATTATGATTAAAGAAGGATTGTCTATAAGCGAAAGAAAGAAACTCTATGAAAAAGATAATTTAGGAGCTCTCAGAATTGCTGCAAAAGCTGAGAACTGGAATGAAGATTATGTACCAGGAGGAGATTCAACACAATTCAATTTAGTTGATGAAAAAGAACATGATACTTTAGGATGTTTCATGGCAGGTGAAATTATCAGTTTGAAGCGTAATGTTGTTCAGATTAAAGACCTTCATTATGATATTGTAGTGTCTGGTAAAGAACTATTCAGAAATAGAAGAAATTCAATTGAAAAGATGTTAGAAAGAGATATTGTTCATGATGTTCCAGAAATTCAATGTTTGGAATTACCATCACAAAATAGAATTGCAATAGTTGGTTTAGGATGTATTTTTCCAGACTCTGCAAATATTGGTGAATATTGGGAAAACATAATTTCCAAGAAATATTCAATAACTGAAGTTCCAGATTCAAGATGGGATAAAAACATCCATTTTGATGAAGATAAAACAGCTCAAAATAAAACCTACTCCAAGATAGGGGCTTTTGTAAAAGATTACAAGTTTAATTCTATCAATTATCGAATTCCACCTAAAATATCAGATAGTATGGATGCAGTTCAGAAATGGTCCCTTGACGCTGCAAAGCAAGCTTTAGAAGATGCAGGTATCTCTATAGATGGAAAAAATAGACTTCCAATTGCAGTAATTATTGGAAATGCTTTAGGGGGGGAAAATCAAAGAATAACTAACAAAGGATTATTTGTTTCTGAATTCCTTTTTGAGCTAGAAAATAATGCAGTTTTCAAATCACTTGGTGAAAAAGAACAGAATTCTCTCTTACAAAATCTAAAAGAAAATTATGATGAGAAATTTCCTTCAATTACTGAAGATTCAATGCCTGGAGAATTGTCCAATGTTATATCCGGTCGTATTGCTAATGTGTTTAATCTTACAGGTAAGTCTATGACTACTGATGCAGCTTGTGCTTCAAGTATAGCTGCTTTAGATACAGCTATTAAATCATTAACATCTGGTGATTTCGATACAGCTTTGGTAGGTGGTGCAGATAGATCTATGGATGTTGCTTCTTATGTAAAATTTAGTAAGATTAGAGCTCTCTCTGCAAAAGGTTCTTGTCCTTTTGATGAAAGTGCTGATGGTTTTGTTATGGGAGAAGGTGCAGGATTTATGGTCTTGAAAAGATTGGAGGATGCTATTAGAGATGAAAACAAAATATATGCAGTCATCCCAGCTATTGGTTCATCTTCAGATGGTAAAGGGAAAAGTATAACCGCTCCAAATCCAGAGGGACAAAAACAAGCCATTTCAATGGCTCTCCGTTTAGCAGATTTAACAATAGATGAAATTGATTACATTGAAGCTCATGGTACATCAACAATTGTAGGTGACGCTGTAGAATTAAATGTTCTAAAAGATGTTTTTCAGAACCGTAAGAATACAAGAAAACTTACAGTAGGTTCCATAAAAAGTCAAATAGGTCATCTAAAGGCTGCTGCTGGAATTGCATCTCTGATAAAAACAACACTTACCATCTATAATAAGATATTACCACCTTCAATAAATGTTCAAACACTTAACCCAAAAATTGATTGGGATAAATCAAATTTAATAATAAATAAAGAACCCATTGATTGGGGTGTAGAACAAGGAGTTCTTCGAAGGGCTGGAGTATCTGCTTTCGGTTTTGGTGGAACCAATTTTCACACAATATTGGAAGAATATTCACCTGAAAAAGTAAAATATATATTTGAAGAAAGCCCTCTTCCTGTTGCTGAAACAATTGATTTGACTTCCCCAAGTGAAATATCTCTTCAAAGTATCAAACCAAAATTAAGCTTCATGTTTACTGGACAAGGTAGTCAATATCTAGGCATGGCTAAACATCTTTATGAAAATTCTTCAATTGTAGCTCAAACTTTTGAGAAAGCAGAAAAAATCTGGTACAGTTATTATAGCTATAGTCTAAAGGAAATAATATTTGGTTCAGAGAAACTCTCTGATGAGGCTAACAAGAAAAGATTAACTGATACTAAGTTTACTCAACCAGCTTTATTCGTTGTAGATATAGCTATAGCACGACTACTATCTGAAGAAGGTATACTACCTGATATTGTTTCTGGACATAGTCTAGGAGAATATGTGGCATTAGTGATCGCGGGTTCATTATCTTTCGAAGATGGATTAAGGGCGGTGATAGAGCGCGGTAGAGCAATGAGTAGGGCAGGAAATACAGTGCCTGGTGCGATGGCAGCTGTGCTTGCTCCAATTAATATAGTGAAAGAAATACTGGATGAAGTTAAAAAAACCTACCTGACTATAGCAAATTATAATTCAAAATCTCAAACAGTTGTTTCAGGTGATATTGAGAGTGTTGAGGAAGTATTAGAAATATCTAAGAAGAGAGGAGTAAAAGCAATAAGACTTAATGTATCGACAGCATTTCACTCTCAAATTGTCAAAAATGTAGAAGAAGAAATGGAAAAAGCACTATCCAAAATAGAATTTAAACACCCTTCTATTCCTGTTTTTAGTAATGTAACAAGCCTTCCTTATCCAAATGATCCTTCATTAATGAGGAATCTTCTAGTGGAACAAATAAGTTCATCTGTACGATGGGTCGATGAAGTAGAAAACATGTATAAAGCAGGAGCTAGATATTTCGTTGAAGTTGGACCTAAGAAAGCATTGTTCTCTTTTGCTAAAGATATTCTCAAAGATAAGAAGGACATAAACGTTTTCAACACTCTAAGTGCAAAGGATGATGATATCAATAAAATCAAAGATACAGTAAACAAAATCATTCAAGCTGGTTATGAAAACGGTGAAATAGATTTCAGTACTTTGGATCAAAGCTTTGAACATTCTATAGTGCAAAAAGAGATACCAGTTTTTACTTCCAAAAAATCAGATTTCGAATCATTCATTCAAAGAAACCCAAGTTTGTTAGAAAATTTCTTGAAAACAGGACATGAAATCTATACTACTTATTTGGGTAAGTCTGAAGCACCAACTGAAACCAGAAGTGTTTCTTCTTTGAGTGAAGATTTAATTGGTATTACTGGAGTTGGAATAGGATTACCAGGAAAGAGTCAAAATGTATTTGATGATGAGAACATAGATTTGATTCTCTCTGGGCACAATTTCATCGATACTGTTGAAGACAAAATAAAACAACATATTCTTGATAAAAACATCAATCGATTAGTAAAATCTCCTGATGGTTCTGCATCATTTGAAGAGATAAACGATTTATCTCAAGTAATCAGTTTAGCTGGACAAATAGGCAAATTTGATCCTATCAATGACTTTGGTCTAAATGAGAAATTTTTACAGTCACTAGACATCACATTTACTCTTGCTATTTGTGCAGGTTTGGAAGCTTTAACTGATGCAGGAATTCCTTTAGTAAAATCATCAATAACTACCACAACAGGAAAGGTTCTTGAAGGAGAATGGGCTCTTCCAGAGGAATTACAGGAAGAGACAGGGGTAATCTTTGCTTCAGCTTTTCCAGGATATGATAATCTCATTAAAGAAATTAATGAATATCAAGAATCTGGGGGAGAAAGAAGTTTCAGTCGAAATTTTCTATTCAAAATTCTTTCACTAGGGCATGCACAGTTTGCACAAATGATTAAGGCAAAAGGACCAAACACTCAAATAAATGCTGCTTGTGCTTCTACTACTCAGGCAATTGGTATTGCAGAGGACTGGATTAAAACAGGTAGATGTAACAGAGTTATAGTTATAGCTGCAGATGATGCAGCTAGTGAGAACTTACTACCTTGGATTGGTTCAGGATTTCTGGTTGCTGGAGGAGTTACAACAGAAGGGGAAATAGAAAAAGCTGCACTGCCTTTTGGTAAAAATCGACATGGTCTGATTATTGGATCAGCAGCTGCAGGATTAATAATTGAAAAAGAATCTGCTTATGAAAAGAGAGGAGTTAAACCTATTGTCGACTTAATAGGTTCCCAATTTACAAACAGTGCTTTCCATGGTTCTAGACTTGATGTTAAGAACATAACACAAGAATTTGAAACATTTGTTAATAAA
>JAGLXK010000557.1 GCA_023132955.1 Candidatus Heimdallarchaeota archaeon | reverse complement strand
TTTAATTGGTATTGCTCTAACTCAAGTAAAAGAAGCACCTATAATTCAAAATGTGTCAGGGGGTTTTACTAAAACAATATTCCAATTTCCAGATGTAGCATTTGTTGCACTAATTGTTTCAGTGATAGGTGTTTTTATGTTTAGAGCAGACTTGAAACATTATCTTGAGGAAGGAGTTGAATGGGAAATGATAGTTTTCTTCATAGCACTTTTTGTTTTAATGGGTGTTTTAACCGCATCTGGTGCATTATCGCCACTTACCAAAATAATGACTAGTTTTCTGACAACGAATCCTTCAACGGGGCAAATTGCTATAGGTGGTCAATTGATCGTTGCTGTAATAATTGGTGTTGTAGGTTTGCCAATTACAGGTTTTCTAAATGGAGCTTCAGCTGCGTTGATTTTCTCATATATTTTCCAAACCCTACCTCAAGGTATTGTACCCGGGCTTTGGATAGGGTTTGTTTTAGGAGGAAATATTGGTGGTGCTCTTTCACCTTTAGGTTCCATTACTATTCTCATGGCACTTGAAATACTCAATCGTGAAGGAGATAAGATTTCCTTTTTGCAGTATATTGTTAAGATGCTCCCTCTCACGCTGTTTTTTGCTTTTCTAAGCATTGGATATTCAATGCTTTTGATAGGAATTGGAATATAGTTTTAGTTTTTCTCTTGCCAGGTTCTACCTTCCCAATGAGTCATACCATGAGGAGATCCATCTGGTTTCACACCTTTCTCTAGTTCCTCTTTGGTCAACCATTTTAATGAAGGATGTTCAGTGTTGTATAAAACATTGTATGCTTTGGGGAGAATAGTAGCTATTACATGTTTACTAATATCCTGGGGTTCCCAAATCTCTCCATCATGTTCCATTGCAATAGGTTTTTCTAATTTTACTTCTATTTTTTTAGCCTGTGTATAGATGGTATTTTTCATGTATTTGTGGTCGCCTTTGTGAATTTTCTTAATACCAATAAGAGTCTGGAATTTAGACATGTTTTCTGTAATAAACACATCAAAGAAATCATTTTGTGGATGACCATCAACGCACACTAGCATTCCACCACCTAAAGCTTTGAAACCAATAGCTAGAAGCATTAGACGAAAATCAATAGGTTCACCAT
>JAGLXK010000556.1 GCA_023132955.1 Candidatus Heimdallarchaeota archaeon | reverse complement strand
GGAGGTTGTATCATAAATTGTTCTTTCTTCTTATTTGTCCTAGCTGTCGTTCTTTATTATCTTATCAGTATGCAAGTGCTAAAGATAGAGCTAGAAAGGTTTGTATTAGATGCAAGAAAAAGTTTGAAATAACTAAGAATGTGACTATTAGAGAATTCGAAACTTTCAAAGAAATTCATGCAGCTCATAAGATTCTTAGTTATCATCTCCATAGTGACCATATGACCAAAGGTAGTTTAGAAAACATCTTACTGAACTTCCGAAAACTGCTTTCTGAAGGACTTTCACAGCCTGATAAGATTTTAGAAAAAATCAATGGTCATCAGGCATCCCCCCATGACCATCGTGACCATTTCACTTTATTCGGCATACCTTTGCATGAAGTTGAGATTGATAGAGTTCATTGGCAAACTCTTCTTTCTCCTGCTCTTTATCACCGACTTTTAGACAATGGTTACACCACCTTAAAAGATTTTGGCGATATCAGAATAGTTGATTCTTTTGGAACTATTTTTGTTAGGACCACTGGACAAGTTGAGGGATATACAGATTTCAGTTATCCTCATAGAGTTGCTCAGTTAGAAGGAGTTTTAGCCTTTTTTAAACAAATATCTGGTCATCAGGATAAACTGTTATTCAAGATCCATGAGAACGAATTTACAGTTAAGATAAATGGAGATACTGAGCTAGCTGAAATATTTATGAAGAAATTCAATCAACCCAAAGTAGCTTTCCTAGAAAACAAATTCAAAACCTACTATGATGATAAAGGAACACTTAGAAATGAGTCATACAATATATCTGATATGATAGTAGGTGTAGAGCAGCAGTATAGCGAGCAATTGAGCAAAGGAGGGATAAGTGCAGTTGTCTTTGGAAATGACGGGAATAATTCAGGAGAACTACAAACTGCAACACTGTTGATCCAACAATTACATCAAAAAATAGATTATCATACAGAAGCAATTACTGAGCTACAAAAAGCAACAAAGGAATTGATGATTCATTCCCAAGATATGAGAAGGGATAATGAGCTATCACATGAACAGCAAAGAGATCAAGGAAATAGGATAATAACCCTGCTATATGAAAAACA
>JAGLXK010000555.1 GCA_023132955.1 Candidatus Heimdallarchaeota archaeon | reverse complement strand
ATTACCCCAAGGCCAATAATCCCAGTAATCTGTTAGGTTAGTCTTTGCAAAGTCTTCAGGAAATGAAAACTGTGATGCATTTACATATACTCCCAATTCATCATTTAGTTGTAAGAATGTGAATATTTCCATTGCTTCAGCTAAAGTTTGATTTTCGTATCCACCAACCATATCATCCCATTGATATAGATAGATGTTGTCCATAGCGGCAATATATGTAACAATTTCGCTACCCTCTAACGATCCAATTATTCCTTTATCAAAGGATGGACCTCCGACTTGTTCAAGAAGCATATCTAGGATATCCCAAATTCCATCACCATATTGGAACTCTGAAATGTTGTAGTAAAGCTTTTGACCACTTGTTACAGCATTAAGTTCGGGGGTTGATGGAAAAGGAGAATCTGTATATGCATCTGTTACAGCCATCGGTGAAGAAGGAGTAACAAAAGGCAGTAATATTATTAATAAACCTATTCCTAAAAATATCTGTCTTTTCATATTTGAACCCCTCTTGGTTCTATAACTATATAGCAAATTTTCATTTAAAAATATAATGTTCGTGTTTTTTCGAACTTTCATATTAAAAATCAGAAGTTTTTGAAAATAGCTCTTTTTAAATCACTAAACAATCTCAAAGAAAGAAGGATAAAAATGTGATTTCTTTGTTAATCTAGCTCAGTTGGTTGCTCAAACTGGCTCCCAAAGAAATCGAATATTTGATAACTTCCGCACTCAGGACAATAAAAAGTTAGAATGAAAGCTTTTGTCCTATCTTCTCCAATAAACTCTTGCTCACACATTTTCTCACAGAATTTGCAGTAAATGTTAAGTTTTGGTTTTTCCTCTGCCATTAGTTCTCACCATTGATTTGGTATACTCATTTTTAAGTTATTTCATTTTCCCTTCGAATGTTCTAACATTCTAGTTAATCTGTGAATAACGTCTTCTATCTTTGCCATATTAACTGATCCGAAACTTGCTCTTATATAATTGGTTTGAGATGGGCCAAATTCTGTACCAGGTACCAAAACGACTCTAGCTTCTTCAAAAGATTTATTGGAAAACTCCTCACCAGTTGAATATTTTGTTTCTGAAATATCTGGATAGCAATAAAATGATCCTGATGAGTTATGGCATTTAATCCCCTCAATTGAGTTAAAACCTTTTACTATTGCATCTCTTCTCTGTTGAAACTCGTTTTTAATAAATGTTTGAAATTCCCCAGCTTCTTCTGTATCCATGAAATTAGCAAGAGCTACTTGTGCAGGGGTTGTTGCATTAGCAATTACATAAGCATGATACCCTAGCATTGGTTTCATAATTTCAGCTGTTGAAACTCCAAATCCAATTCTCCAACCAGGAATGGCAAATGTTTTTGAAAAGGAATTAGCAGTTAAGGTTCGTTCATAAGCACCATCTATTGCACCTATATGGACATGCTTCTTGTCATTGAAGGTATAGTATTCATATACTTCATCACTTATAATCATAAGATTGTGATCTACAGCTATATCAACAAGAGCTTTTAGTTCTTTTTTCTTCATAATGGCACCAGTTGGATTGCTGGGAAAGTTCAGAATCATCATCTTAGTCTTTTCATTTACTAAATCCTTAGTTTTCTCAATATCAATTTTGAAATCATTTGTAGATGGCATCCAGACAGTTTTACCACCCGCTAATTGAACTTGGTGGGGATATGTTAGGAAGGAAGGATCTTGAATTAGCACTTCATCACCATTTTGAATATAGGTTTGTAATGCTATGTATACTAGCTGAACACCACCACATGTAACTATAGTACCTTCTTCACTATTATAATCAACACCATATTCTTCTTTGTATTTTCTAGTGATCATTTTTCGAAGTTTTGGATTACCTGGAGATTGGTCGTAATTGTTGAAATTAAAGTTTACAGCATCACTGATAGCTTTTTTTAGCCCATCTGGAGTATGAATGTCTGGAGCCCCAATACCTAAGGAGATAGTATCAGGTATACCTTGTGCTTTTGCAAAAAGTTCACGAATGCCACTTGGTTTAATTTTTTGCATCTTCTCTGAATGGAAACTCATCGATAACCAACTCGAGTAAAAATGGAGTTAAATTAAATCTTTTCGTAGGGCACAAGACCACGATACCTACAACAATGTGGAAATCTTTGTAGTTGGTGATTCCAGCTCTGCTAGAATTTGTTTTGTTTTACTTCTCAAAGTAAGCTTTTCCTCAGATTTGTCAATTAACTCTTTTGCTTTCTGAATAGCTGATTGCATTGTATATTCATTATGTAAAGGAATTCCTATATCTGAAATATATTCAAGAACATCGAGAGGTTTAGGGTAGTAGGAAATAGATGGAGTTCCTAAAGCTGCTGCTTCTCTAGCCATAGTAGCCCCACCTGTTATACACAAGTCCGAATAATAATACAAAGTTAATGTATCTACAGCTCTTGGGGGAAC
>JAGLXK010000554.1 GCA_023132955.1 Candidatus Heimdallarchaeota archaeon | reverse complement strand
AGATAATTTTCTGTAATAGTTGAATTGTAATTTTTTGTACGATAGATTCATTTCTCGAGCATTAAAATTGTTTCAATAGCTTTAGGTTTAGAAGATTTAAAGACAACTATTCTTCAGGGAAACTTTGCTGGAATTCTTTATTGTAACTTTCGGGATACCGAAAAATCATTACTAAGGATAGCAGGTTAACAACTCTCCTTATTTCTTCAGTTGAACTATCTTTGAAGATCTCATTAATTTTCCTTTTAGTTTTATCGAAGGAACTACTTAATTATGGAGATGTTGTTGAATAAACTTTCAGAAATAATTCTTTCACAATACAAATTTGCTCAGGTTCATAAAGGATAAAATCCTGATGATCCATTAAATTCACATCTAAAACGTTTGACAATAAAACTTTTTCCTTGGAAATTTAAAAGTTTTAACTTTTTTCTGATTAATATTCACAAGATATGCGAAATACAGTTTAATCTTTTAAATTACGATGAATAAAAAATGCATTATCATTTGAAAAAGCTTACCTTTTCAAATCCCTTCTTTTCTTTAACAACCACATTTTTCAAGTTCTTCTGAAAAATCTTTGCTTTTCATTAAGAGAATTAAATTACCAAAGATATCAAATATTTTGTCAACTTCTTTGAATGTAAAACCTGAAATTATTTTATTAATTGCATCATCATTTTCTTCAAAGAATGCTCCCAACTCTTCTGAAGATTTTTTATAAATTTTATTCAGAAGAACGCCTAGATCTTCAGTAGTTATCGTAGTGTTTTCTTTATAGAGTATCAGTAAACCACGAAGTGTGTCTAGCGTTTGTTTACTAGCTTCACTTTTCCAATAATCTTCTTTATCTTTAAGATTCCAAAATATTTTCGCTGTACGACCATACAGAGTCTCTGATGCGGATTGACCAGTTTTGATTCTTTTTCCAACTTCCTTAACGACATCTATTTTATTTAATTCCTTTACATATCGGTATATTGTCATTTCAGATTTTGGCTCTTCTGCAATTTGATTATATGCCTCTACTAATTCTTTGATTGTTAAAGGTCCTTCACGTAGAACAATTATAATTGGTTCCATGTTCTTATCAAATAATTTAGAAATAACTACTTCGTCTCTTACAACCTTGACACCAATTTGAGGTCGAGTAATAACGTCTTGTGGTTCATCAATATTCATTTTATTCACTTTTTCTATCCATAATAAGTGTCTTTTACAGATTAATAAGTGTTTTTATATATCATGAAGGCCGTCATTTCAAATACTGCGACAAGGATTTCATTTATCAAAACCTTTATTAACACCAATTGATATATTATTCTTAAGCATTGAGAACGGTGTAAGAAAAATGGCAACAACAACAAACACAAAACAATCACAAATCTCTGATTTCAGGTGCAGAGAAGAAGAATCAGTGTATGACCGTCTTACAAAATTAAGCAAATACGCGAAGAAGGTCTATTCCTCAAATGGATCTAATCACAATAACCTTAATGTTTCAACTGAATCAGTTGAAGCTCAATTGGCTAAACAAAAAACAAAAGCTTTGATAAGCATATTACTTCACGCTGGTACCTTCCACTACTAGTTTTTCTTTTTTTCTTTTTTTTCCTCTTTTGAATACAATAATCATTAAATACTTACTAATAGCTATTAATCTTGATGTCTTCTCCAGATTTTGACACAATTGTAATTGGAGCTGGAGTCTCAGGTCTTTCATGTGCAGCTCATTTAGCTAAAGAAGGTAAGAAGGTAATGGTCTTCGAACAGGGGAAAAAACCTGGTGGGTATTGTTGTTCATACACTCGTAAGAAACTTGTTTTTGATCCAGGTGCACATTGGATCTTAGATGGACCTGGGTTTAATTCTCTATTGGAGTCTTTGAACACTGAGCCAATAGACTTCATTCGCTTGAATTCTGTTTATAGGATACTCGGCCCAACAAAATATGTTGATATTCACTTTTCTGAGAGAGAGCTTTTTGTTAAATCTATGAGAAAATCCTTCCCTCATGTTAAAGATGCAAATCTAACTAAGTTGATAGATATTGCAGATACTATTAAAAAAGAAATGGACACTATGCCTACGGATAGTCTAGAACTGCTTTCACTATTTGGTAAAGTCAAAACTGGCGTTACTATGCTCTTGAAAGCTCGTAATATGATGAAATACAGCTCCCTTAAACTTCAAGTTTTCTTAGATGAATTATTCCCTGGAGACGATTATAAAGACTTAAGAGCCGCTCTTCACATAGCTCCAGGCGAGGATACAACAGCTATTGCACTTCTAGTTTTTCTAGCTTTTGGCATGGAAAAATCTGCATGGGGTCCTAAAGGTGGTGCTCAAAAGATATCCGATGCCCTTGCTAAAGCTGTTAAGAAGAATGGGGGGAAAATAGTTTATTCCAAGAAAGTTGTAAAAATTCAAGTGGACGATAAAAGAATCAAGGGGGTTGTTCTAGAAGATAAATCTAAGTTTACAGCTAAATCTGTCGTAGCAGCTATAGATGCTAAACAGCTTTATTACCAATTACTGAATCCAGAGATACTTCCAAAGAAGTTCAAACGTAAAATTGATGAGACACCCTTTGCAAATTCTTGGTTTTCTGTCTCCATTGTAACGGATTTGAATCCTTCTGATTACGATTTTGACGGTTCTGATGTTCTTTTACTGAACACTAATGACATTGTAGAAG
>JAGLXK010000553.1 GCA_023132955.1 Candidatus Heimdallarchaeota archaeon | reverse complement strand
CCAGAACCACCATAGATGTATAATGATTCCCAATCTCTACCATTATGCAGATTAGATATCATTGCTCTGATAATAGCTTCAGTCTCCCATCCTGCCTTTGTACTAGGTTTCAAAGCCTCTTCTCCTTTTGGAAGGGGGGGAATTTCGTCAGGTTTGAAGTCTAGCTTTAAACGTTCTTCCTCAGATAATCGATTTTTTCCTGAAATGATTTCTTCCATCTTATTTCTATAATCCATAGATTCACCTTATCTTCTCTCTAATTTAAAAGAAATATAGCTATCAAAAATTTTTCTCTTCGAAGCTTAAATAATTGTTCTTCAACAAAAAGAAATAGAAGTGCCTTTGGAAGCTTTTAAAAGATGAAGGTTTAAGGTAAACTTAACGCTTGAAACATTCAAATTAAGGAATATCTGTGATTACCATGAGTTCTGAAATTAAAATCATTTTAGACAAAATATCCAGTGAAGGGAGAAATATACTTACTTATGCAGAATCAAGGACAATAATGAAACTTGCTGGTTTACCATTAAACAAAATGTGTTTTGCAAAAAATCTAGATGAATGTGTTACAAAAGCAAATGAAATAGGATATCCTGTGGTTTTGAAGATAATATCAAAAGATGTAATTCATAAATCTGATTCGGGAGGAGTTAAAATTGGGATTTCTTCAGATGGTGAATTAAGAACAGTGTATGATGAGATGCTGACTAGTGTTAAGAACCATTATCCATCAGCTGAAATTGAAGGTTTTAGTATTGAAGAGATGGTTGAAGGAGTGGAACTTCTTATTGGAACAAATACAGATGATCAGTTTGGTAAAATGATTGCTCTGGGAATAGGAGGAATTTTTGTTGAAATCTATAAAGATGTAACATTCCGTTTAATTCCTATATCTGAAAAGGATGTAAGAGACATGATAGAGGAAATTCAGGGTAAGAAAGTGTTAGACGGTTACCGTGGTTTACCTAAAGTTGACTTGTTGGAACTAAGTAACTTTGTGATTAATGTTTCAAAGATTATTGAAGAAAATAAGGTAATAAAGGAAATGGACTTGAATCCTGTTGTAGCAACTAAGGAAGGATTGAAGGCAATCGATGCTCGGATAATTCTAGGATGAATCCTTATCTCCAAATGATAAATCAAATACTTTTTAATATCTTGAAAAAAGGAAACTTGGTGATATTATGTCCAAAGTTAAAGCAAGTCACATTCTCGTTAAAAAAAGATCGGAAGCTATTCGAATACTAGATGAAATAAAAGCTGGAACTGATTTTGCAGAACTAGCAAAAAAGCATTCAATTTGCCCTTCAGGAAAGAAAGGAGGAAGTTTAGGATTCTTCACTAGAGGACAGATGGTAAAGGAATTCGAAAAAACAGCGTTTTCATTAGCAAAAGGAGAACTCTCAGGTCTAGTAAAAACAGAATTTGGTTATCATATAATTAAACGAACTGGTTAATCTCTTTTTTTCTTTTTGCAAGAAAGAAATATTTATATTTGGTTGCGTGTGTGTAAATATAGCACACACGAAGGTGAATTAAAA
Source organism: Candidatus Heimdallarchaeota archaeon (assembly GCA_023132955.1). Taxonomy (GTDB): domain Archaea; phylum Asgardarchaeota; class Heimdallarchaeia; order Heimdallarchaeales; family Heimdallarchaeaceae; genus UBA460. Next base: position 3,572 of record JAGLXK010000553.1, on the reverse strand, counting down.
TGTCAGTAGATGTTGACGATAATATCAAAAGGCAAGTTAAAGAGATTTTCCAACACATGGAAAACCAAGTTACTGCCAAGTTATTTGTAGATAAAGAGAAGTGTTTGACATGTGCTCAAACAAAAGAAATCATGGAGTTGTTAGCGGAACTCGCTCCTGAAAGCATGATTAAGATTGAACTTTTTAATAAGGAAGAAAATCCTCCTGAAATTCAAAAATATAACATTGAACGATTTCCAACGATTATATTACATGGAAAAGAAGAGCATAATGTTGTGTTTACTGGAATTCCAAGTGGTTATGAATTTGGTTCATTGGTGGAAGATATATTAGATATCTCGGCAGGAAAGGTTACTCTAAAACAAGAGAATTTAGAGAAAATTCAGAAGATTGACAAGCCAATGAAGATTCAAGTCTTTGTAACACCTACTTGTCCTTATTGCCCAGCTGCTGTTAGACTAGCTCATAAAGCAGCAATGGCAAATCCAAATATTTATGGTGAGATGGTTGAAGCTACTGAATTTCCATTGCTCTCCCAGAAATATTTCGTAATGGGCGTTCCAAAAACTGTGATTAATCAAGGAGACATTCAGTTTGAAGGATCTTATCCTGAGGATAATTTTGTAGAAAAATTGATGGAAGCTTATGAAAAAGCTTAATTTCTCCTTCCTTCTATTCTTTTTTTGTGAAAATTAATCGTCTTGAATAATTTCACTTGGATCCTGTAGTTCTTCTTCAGCTGTTTCTGATTCTGTTTCCGATTCTGGTTTTTCCGATTCTGGTTCTTCCGGTTTTGGTTCTTCTGACTTTGGTTCTTCCGGCTTTGGTTCTTCCTCGGGTTCTTCTGGTTTTGATTTCTTCGGTTCTTGAACAATTTCTGGTTCTTCAGCTTCCTCGACTTCGTCTGGCAGCTTAATTTCTTCTGGTTCTTCAACCTCTTCTATGTCCTCTTCCTCTTCTTTTTCGAATCGTTTTTTATCCTTATGGAGCTTTTTGAGATTTTGTTCAACAATGTCAATGACTGTCTTTTTCTGCATCTCTACTTCGTTTAATTTCATTTTCACTTCTTCTTCTGAAAGAATCTTCTTTGTTGTTTTATCATCAGCAATGTCTAATGCTTTTACATAATCTTTAACCATATTCAATCTCATACTTAATGCTTTGAAAGATTCGTGATCATCAACTGCAGCTATTTGATTTGGTAAACCTTGCATTTCCAGGAGATATTGTTGTAGTTGAAAAGCATAATTTTCCAGTTTATCTATCATTTGGAATACTTTTTTATCAAGTTCCTTTTCTTCCATATCTGCTTTTGTTACTCTAGCCTTTCTATCTTCTTTATCTGTGAAGAAAAGAACATGTACTTTTCCGTAAATATACAAGAAGAAAGGTAAAGCAAACATCATCACAAAAATTGGAATGAAATTGATTAGGTAAATTGTTACTAGGCTTGGTAAACCTTGATATTGAGTGAAAAGCGGGAGTAGAGCTTGTTCAAAAGCTGGAATTGTTTCATTGAGAATTATTGTGATGGCTCCATAAAACAGAACAACAGGTATCGAAATGCCTAATGATTTCAATAGAGGAACAATCATGTTTAAAGTAGTTTCCATCGAAACCTCATCTTTATACTGGTACAAACATTCCGTAACTGCTATTAATGCCACAAGAAAGGCTAAAGGGATCTCAAAGATTGCTAGAATTAAAACATTCATTCCAAAAACTGGTATAAGAAGAACACTAAATATAGTTCCAACAATAAGCGCGAAAATACTTTGATTAAGATTTCGGGACATTCTTACATGTGGCATAATTACTACTAGGTTTAGATTCTAAAAAAAGGTTTTCCATGAAGGAAATCAAAAAAGGATTTTCTCACAACCCATTGTCTTTCCAGAATCTTTTTGAACAATAAGTTAACTCCTTTATTTGATAAAATGAAATCTAAGTCATTTATATTTGGTATAACTATTTTGTTTCTTACAGTAAGTTTAATTCTTCCACATCAAAATATATTGTCAAAACAGGAAAAACCAGAGGACTATTACCCTAGTTTTGATTATTTTGCCAACTCACCAACTGAATTCTTTAATGAAACACAGAACCCAAGATATGCTCTAGTAGCTAGACTCTTTGGAATGATACAATATCCAAACAAAGCTAACCCCTCTATCATTGTTTTTAATGAAAAACTGAATATAATTACTTCTGGCTCTTCTAGCGCATCAGACTGGAATTTCACTTTGCACAAAACAAATTCATCTCAAATTCTTAATATAATTTCATCTGATTATGTTGATGATAAATGGTGTTTTGAGACCTTACCAAGTCTAATGGAAGAGGGTCTATATGATTTACAATTAAATTGTAGCGAAGGGTCTGATTATCAAACACATGCGGTAAAAATAATTGAGGAAAAAACATATCCATTTACATTTGTACACATATCTGATACTCATTTTCCCTCATATTATAAAAATGATATAGACTTTAATACTTCAGATATCAATCTAGAAGAATTAGCCAAAATTAAAGCGTTAAATCCAGATTTTGTAATTTTTACTGGTGATTTAATACAAGGTCCAACTTTGTATTTTCTTAATCCTGTGACTGGTAAGCATATGAGAGGAGAGATTCAGCTTCGTCTTGGACTTTGGGCTTTAGACACTCTTGATCTTCCTGTGTATTGTATACATGGAAATCATGAATTCTCTCAAAGTACAATGCTTCCTGATATAATAGAAGATAATTGGTATAACTACCTTGGACCTATTCGTTATCAAAATTTTACCTATCTGGATTGGACCATGGTAGGTTATGGTTCATCGTTTGAAGGACTTAATTCAGAAGAGATCTTACAAATGCGACAAATTCTTAGTGAAAACAGTGACGATGCTACAATACTATATTATCATCATGATTTCCATAGTGATGCAACAAACTTCAACAAACGATATCCAATAGAGGTTAATCTATATGGACATGAACACATAGAAAGTCTATATCTGAGTAATGATGTTCTATATCACATACAAGAGCCTCTTTTTGATAGGGGATTCACTCAATTTACAATTCTAAATGAAACAAGTTTAAGTGTAGATTCTACAACGTACAATTTTGAATTACTCCCTTATATTACACCAACACCTTCAAGCTATGCTTTCTTATTTGCATTTCTTTCAGTACTCACCCTAGCTGTAAGAAAGAAGAAGAGAATAAAAAAATAAGAAATGAATAACATCGGACATATTTATAATAAACTATCAAATACGTTATATTGTGCCAAGGTGAGGTGGCAATATGCTCGAAATTGATAGGTACAAGACTAGTTTAAATGATGTTTTTTCATCTCAAAGAAAATTTGAATTACAGCTGTTAATAGAGAAAGAATTGGCTAATGCTAACTTTAGCGTTGGAAAGATACCAAAAGAAGCTAATGATGTTATTCAATTGAAATGCACACCTAAATATGTTAAATTAGAACGAGCTAAAGAAATAGAGATGGAAATCCACCACGATCTTATGAGTCTTGTCCATGCAATTTCTGAACAGTGTGGTGAGTATGGTGGGTA
>JAGLXK010000552.1 GCA_023132955.1 Candidatus Heimdallarchaeota archaeon | reverse complement strand
AGTGTATGAACATGCAATTGCTGTATAGCAGGACCAGGGGTAGCTTTAGGTAATATCATTGTTCTATTAATAGTAAATTGGCCACTAGATATTGTTCTTTTTGCTTGAAAATAGAGAAAAATGATCAAAGATAAGAGTATCATAAGTTTAACCAACATACTTTTTATATTGAAATTAGGTTATAATATACATATGACTTCTTTAGAACCAAATAAAGAGAGAATTAAACAAAGAAGAGAAGAAGTCATCAGAGCTGCTCTTCGATCTAAAAAATATACAACAGCTCAATTAACTCAAGAAGCTTCAGCTTTTATCAAATTCTGTTTAAGTTTAGAGGGAATTAGACTAGAAAAAGAGAAAACTAACGGAGAAAACTAAATTGAAAGATCCTATCTCTGAAAGCCTTAAAAGACTTATTTCGTATTTTGATTCTAAATCGATATCTTACGTCATTGTCGGTGGTGTTGCAGTAATAGTATCAGGTCGAACAAGAATGACAAATGATGTGGATATAATACTTAATCATGAAGAAATCCAAAGAGAGGATTTCGTGAGATATCTAGTCAAAGAAGGTTTTGATGCAAATCTTGGAGATTTCGATGGATTTGACGAAGAAAGCCATTGTTCTATTTTCTTTAAGGAAGGAATGTTTAGAATCGACATAAAAGGTACTTATTCTGATCTAGATACTGAAAGTATTGAAATGGCAACAGATGAGATATTCAATGGTATTCCTGTAAAAATCAACCACCCTATTAATACAATATTGTTCAAACTGAAATTTGGTTCAGAGCAAGATTATGAAGATGCTTTAGCTGTATATGTCAGAAACAAAGAGAAAATAGATCATAATTTTCTGGCAAAAAAAGCGAGTAAAATGAAAATAAAAAAAGAACTTGATTCTTTCATAGATGAGGTTAATAGTTACTTGATGGATGAAAATTCCAAAAAGCAACAATAAATCTTATTAGTTTCAGCTAGCACTTTATGTTATGCAACATATCTTTCTAGGTGCTCATTTGGATGATGCAGTATGTAGTTGTGGAGGAACTATTGCCAAACTAGTATATGAAAGAGAAGATGTTCTTGTAATAACGGTTTATACAAGAGATCCAGATATCAAGTCTCTACCAAAAAAATTTCATAAATTTGCAGATTACGATCTCAGAAAAAAGGAAGATCAAATTGCTCTCGATAAGTTAAGTGCTGATTATAAGTGGTTAGATATTGAAGAGAGGGCTTATCGAACACCATTGCTTAAAAGACCCACAGATGTTTTCAAAATTAATTTATCAGAAGGACTTAATCAATTCCTCAACATTGCAGAGATACAATCAGAGTTGGATAGAATCTTTGTGAAAAATCCTAAAGCCAAAATTTACGCTCCATTGGGCGTAGGTAATCACTTTGATCATGTGGAAGTTTTTCTTGCATCATTAATGTTCATGGTTGATAATGCTCTCTTTGATAATTTCCTTTTCTATCTAGATTCTTATGGAATGTTTAGTACAAAAATGAGAAAAAAGCATTATTTAGGGAAGAAACTAGTTTCTCTCGGAACGAAGAAACCAGAAAAATCAAGCTTTAAATGGTTCATGATAACAACTGTCATGAATTCAATGATATCAGGAAATGCAATTGAGAAACTTCTTCCTTCTAAATACCTAGACATTGAGTGGGAGCTCGAAACAAACTCTATCAAAGGTTATGAAAAACTTAAACTTTCAGCTCTTGAATGCTATGAATCTCAAGTCAAACTCTTTGGAACAAAAACTCTGGAAAAATTTTTCATCAGGCATCATAGCAATTGGGATAGTTCAGAATTATTTTTACATGCAAAAGTAATATGAACATTTATAATGTTGATTCAAACTCTGGATAATCCTTCTAGCTCGAAGTTTGAACAATTAGCTTAGAAGACTTTGCTTAACTGTAGTAAATTAGTTAATTCTAGACGATTTAGTAATAAATATTAGTGTTTAAAATTAAATAGCATT
>JAGLXK010000551.1 GCA_023132955.1 Candidatus Heimdallarchaeota archaeon | reverse complement strand
GGATTTGTAGGACTATGTGAGGGGTCGCTTAAAACAGGGTTTTCTTGGTCAGTGACAGAAATAGCGTAATAGCTTCCTCCATTATTGAGAGTTTTAGTGTTTCCTGCTGTATCATTAGCCCAGAAATAATATTCGAGGGAATCTCCAATATCAAAAGTGCCTATATTTGCAGTGTAGGTTACATCACCTGACATAGTTCCATTAATCCAGTTTCCTGAATTAACTCTATAAAAGTAAAGAACAGTGTCTATTCCTGAAGCTGAATCTGTAGCATTTACATATAGAGTAATGCTATCTGTTTCCTCAGGGTTGGTAGGTGAATGGTCAGGAGCTGATAAAGTTGGATCTGTAATATCCTCGATTATGAAAGAATCACTATTAGCAGTATTCGTATTGGAGTTGTAATCTTCTGCCCATACATAGAAGTCTATATCATCCCCATAATCGAACACACCTATACTGGCTGACCAAACATTGCTTTCACCTTCTGTCATTCCAATTCCTACCCATGACCCATCATTAACCCTATAATATGCTTTAGCTAATTTGACATCATAGTTATCGGTAATCGTTGCAGATATAGTGACAGAAACACCTTGCTCTACATCTCCAGAAGGATTACGAGCTTGATTAGATATTACTGGATTAGTCTGGTCAGTAACTGTAAAGGAATAGTAATTTCCTCCATTGTTTAAAATAGCCTCATTTTCACTATTGTCTACTGCTTTGAAGTAGTATTCTATTTCTTCTCCAATATTACAAGCAGATTTGTTTAATCCATAATCATTACCACCCATTGCTGTCATCACAGAACTTGCATCCGAACTCCAAGAACCACCATCTATCCTAAAGTAACACCAGACGAATTCTGGATAATCATTATCCGTGACATGACAAGAGAATACTATCGCATCATTTTCATCGGGATTGGTAGGAGAATGGCCAGGATTAGAAATAACGGGATTCGTTTGGTCAGTGACGGAAATAGCGTAATAACTTCCTCCATTGTTTAGAGTGGCATCGTTCCCGTCAGAATCATTAGCCCAGAAATAATAATCTAATGAATCATCTATGTCAAAAAGGCCTATTTCATAAGTATAGGTTCCACTACCACTCATTGTATGATTAGACCAACTTCCAGTAAATACTCTCCAATAACATTTAACCTCATCTACACCACTTACACCATCGGAAACATCAACGCTTAAGGTAATAGCATCAGTTTCATCAGGGTTGGTAGGAGAGTGGTCAGGAGTATTTAAAGAAGGAGCTGTAACATCAACTATGGAGTATTGTTTAGGATAAACTAAATGAATCCAATCAATAGTAATCATATCGCTTGTTGTTGTGGCTTGATTAGGATAATTTGAGGGTGTCCAAACAAAATCTAATGTTGTTTCAGTATCATAAAAGTCAGTATCAAAATAACCATAAGTAATTATCCAACCATCAGTTGAATTGATATTATCGTAATTGGTGTAGTAGTTATCAGACCAAGAATACAAAGAAATATATTGACTACCATCACGTATTCCGTAGAATTTTTGGTCATAACTCGTATTAGTTTTCCATTTAATAAAAAACAGCCTATAATTAGCGGTGTTGATAGAATAACCTGTTTTTCTTATGTTTATATAGCCTCCAGAAGCTTCATTATTATAGGCTTGGTATCCCCAGCCATCATCTTCATCATGGGTAAAACTTCCATACCCAGTTACTTTAAAGAAATTATGTATATTTTCATTAAAATCATGTATAACATCATTTGTTGACGCACTTCCACCACGATTACC
>JAGLXK010000550.1 GCA_023132955.1 Candidatus Heimdallarchaeota archaeon | reverse complement strand
TCATCTGAAAAAACTTCAACATCAGATTTGAATTTGTTTTCCTTTTCAGTTATTAGATTTTGAATTGTTTCATTGTTATCCTTAACGTTTTCCTCAATATTAGAGATAACAGTGGCTTTTAATTCATTAATATGAGAAGTAAAGTTTTCTTTGAATTCCTCATGTGAGGTGGCAAACTTTTCTTTCCGAGCTTTCAAAGCCTTTTCATATTTAGCAGTTGTTTTTGATAATTTATCTAAATACGCGTTAGTTGATTCTCTAAATGCAGTCATTATGTCTTCTACAAATAGTTTGATTTGATTACTTACGTTTTCAATTGAAGAAGACAGATTTTCTTCAAACAGATTGAAACCAATTTCTATTCCTGAATTAAGTAAAGATAGTAAACTATCGCTATTCTTTTTGAATTCCTTAAGATATGAGTTTAAATCATTACTCAGTTTAACTTTCATTTCCTCTGTTTTTGCTTCAGCTTGTGTAATTAAATCTCCCAGCTTTTCAACAGAATCAACTTTAGTTTTATTCAGTAAATCAACAAACTGATTCTCATTCCCTCTCAAAATATTTACCGCTGTTTCTTTTGAATTATCAATTGAGGTTCTAATTCTGTCTGTTGTTGCGTCTTCAAGTTTTTTCAATTCATCATTTAATGAAATAAGAACTTGCTGTACTGTTACTTGATATTCGTCAAGCTTTTTCTCATAGTTTGCGATAATTTTGTTTACTGTATCAGAAAGCTTCTTAGAGGAATCTCTCACTACTACGTTTGAATCTGCTGAGATCTTTTTAACAGTTTCATCAGTAACAGTTATAATTACATCTTTTCGTTCTGCTGCTGCTTCTATGAATTCCTGAAGCTGTACTGATAAACTTTCTTTTATCCCCCCGACTTTTTCAAGAAGAGCATCAAGCTGTATTTGAGTTCTATCATCATGTTCTTTTTGCAGAAAACCTAGTCTTTCCTCTATTTTTACTTTGAATGAATCATGATGTTCACCTATTTTGTGAATCGTAGAATCAAAAGAACTAAGAACATTCTCTTTTACTCTTTGTGCAGTTTTTGCAATGGCATCACTGTTTGTTTCTGAAATATTGGATGATTCTGATTTTAACCTTTCAATTATTTCAGCTGTTTCAGTTTTTCCTGACGAAATTACGTTTGTTATTGAATCCAAAAATTTAGTGGCAGTTGATGCAATTTCAGAAGCATGATCATCAACATTTTCTGTAATGTTTACATGAAATGCTGATAACTGTGACCTGAAATTATTCATTGTTTTATTCCAATCTTCTTTTACATCATCACTTAATGCTTTTAATTCAGTTTCTAGACGAATAGATACATCCTCTGTAAGCTTAATTTGTGGGGGGAGTGGAATGAAATACGATGTTCCCTCTTGGTTTTTAGCTTTGATTTCTCTAATGTATCCTTTGCCAGCTAAACTATTTAGAGCACTTTGGATTATATTTGCGGGGTGTTTGTAATATGTTTGAATTTGACCGATGGTTCTAAAACCATATTGAACAATTATTGAATAAACTTGAACTTCATCTTTCGATAACCCAATCTTTTCTAATGTTCCTTCCATTTTAATCACTTCTTTTATAATTGATCTTTTATTGTTTCAAGATTCCTTTCTAGTCTTTCTAATCGACCTATGAGATCTTTTCTCAACTTTTCTGCTTGTTCTGCTTTTTTGATATTGTCCTTTGCTTCAATTTCAAGATTAGTTACAGTGGAATCTTGTGTTTCAACAATCTTGCTTTTTGCGTTCGAGGACATAGTTGAAATTTCAGCTATAGTATCTTTTTGAGCTGAATCTATTCTTGAGGTAATTTGTTGACTTGTTCTTTCTAAGGAAACTTTTACATCAGTAATTTCCTTTTCAAGAATCGATATTCTTTCTTCTGCTGTTTTTGCAGCATTACCTTGTAGATTTTCAGATTTTTCAACAACATTTGTTAGAATATTATCTAAATGGCTTCTAATATCACCCTGTTCCCTTGACACAAAGGATTTTATTTCTTGTTTAATTGAATCTGATTGTTCAGAGAGAGTTGATAAAATTCCATCCACTTTATTGTTGAAATCCCCTTCAAACTCTTTAAGTTCAGAATCATGTTCATTATATTGTTTATTTGTTAAATCATCATAAGATCCTAGCATTGATTCTTTAGATGAATTGAAATTTGACATAGTTACTTCATTAACATCAATCATTCCAGTTTCATATTCTGCTAAAACGTCTTGTACTTTTGCAATTTCATCAACAAGATACTTGTCCATGGAATCGGTTACATCAGATAATTCAGATTGAATTCTTTGAACTGCGTTATTAACTAGCTGTCCTAATTCACTTTTTATTCGATTAAAGCTTTCAAAGACAGATTCCATGTTTTCAGTTAACTTATCACCATACTCTGATCTTAAATGTTCTATAGATTCTTTCATGATGTTTTGAGCAATATTAATGTTAGATTCAATCTTTGCTCTCATATCTTCTGAATTGTTCTTGAAGGTTGAAAGATTATTTCCCTTTACAGTACTAACATCTTCTTTTACACTATCAATTGCTTTTCTAAAAGCATTAACTTGATTGTTTGCTAATCGTTCTAAATCTTGTTCATGGTTTGTAAGAGTGGTTCTTATTTTTTCACCAAATGAAGAAGAATACTCAACAAAGTTGGTTTTTCCTTCATCTAAAATAGAAGCAATAGATTCTTGTAGTTTAGATAATTCATTTTTTGTATTGTCTAACTTCGATACTACAGATTCTGATTGACTTTTAGTCCATTCATCAATTAGTTTTTTATTTTCAGATACATTTGCTTCAATAATATCATCTAATGACTGTCTATTTGTGTCGATTAAATTGCGTAAATTCTCATTCAAACCAATAAACTTGTTTTGAACTAAAGTTGCTAGAATTTGATAAAATTGATGTAATTCCTTCAAGTTTTCTAGAGATTCTTTAAAATTGACAATCTCTCCATCTAAATTTTCAATTTCCCTTTTTACTTTTTCTAAATCTTTTGTTATTCTTTCTGACATCTTACTCACCTAAAAATCCAATTCTTTTTCGATATTTTCAATAGAAATTTCTTCTACTTCTTTTGGCTCAGGTTCTTCTAAAGGAATCTTTATTTCCTCTTCTCTCCTGTAAATCATATTTGTAAAATAATTGTGATGTATGCTTCCCTTTTCAAACATCTCAACTGCTTTTTTCCTAATTCTTTCGAAGTTAGTTTTGTCCCCCATGTTCTTATAACAATCAAGGCTTGATTTCAAGTAACCTCGTATAGCGTATTCACTTTTTTCTACAAGCAGTGTTACTGATAGTTTTTCAAATTGATCTGCAGCTCTTGCAAATGATCTATTTGCTTTAAGTTCTTCTTCAACTGTTTTGTAATAAAAGGCAGATTTTAGGTAAAGTCTAGCTGCAAAATAAAAGTTCTTTTCTTCGAATTCTCTTGCGATTTTTTCGCAGAATGCTCCTGCTTGCTCTAATTCATTAATCTGTTCAAATTGTTGAGTATTGATCAAAGTTAAATCATATGCCTTTTGATATATTTTTCTCTCAATACATATATTAGCGATTTTCTGAATTTTTGAAGCTACTGCAAAATCAGCAAGTCTGTCTCTAATTTTAACTGATAAGTTCCCAACTTTTTCTATAATCTTATCTGTTGGGGAGATGTATTTACTCAAATCCTCTAGAATGGAATCAAGTGTAACCATTAGTGAGGTAAGGGGACTGAATAATCTCATTCGGAACTTCATTGCTGTTAATAAGGATTCTTGCACCAAACGAGCATGTGTTGAACCAATCCACAAAAAACCTTTTTCTTCAAGTGACTTGAGAGCTTCAAGGGGGACATATGCAGTTAATTGTTCAATCAAAAAAAGATTTTCATTGAATGAAGCCATTTCTGATAAGACAGACTCTTCTTCATCTGTTAGACTAAAGACCTTAGGAATATTTCTTTCAACAAAATCATCGATTCCAAATCCAGATTTGATGAAGAAGTTACCTAAGTTTAGATCAAAGAAAGTTCTTTGACTATTATTAACAAGTTCTAGAATCCCTTTATTCACAAGTTGAGGTGCAATTCGTCGAAGATAAATCTCAGTATCTGAAACAGATAGAGGTTCTATACTAAAAATCTTTGAATTGTCTGTTAAATTTTTTTCATAGTCAAAATCAAAAAGATATTGCTTTGTTAAAGCAGAGATAATTACAATGTTGTATCCTCGAATAGATAGTTCCTTGATTATGGTTGAGAAGATTGGGTAAAATTCTTGAATATCCATCAATTTGAATAAATGAATATTATCTACAAAGAAATACAAAGTTGTTTGTGTCTCCTGTAGCTTTTGGTTAACTTTATCTAGATTCTCGAAAAATAAATTGACATAAATCTCAGTATAAGTCTGGGAAGTTTGTTTCTTGATGTTCTCTTTGAGGGCAGGAAGATCATCACCTAATTTCTTTTTTCCTACTTTTTCAAGAACTGAACGCCAAGCTGGAGATATTTCATCAATCATATTTTTCCATTCTTTGAAGAACCCTAGCAAATCTTTTTCTTCAGGCACTAAATCAAACATATGGAAAATATCTTTCCTTACTGATATAGAGGAAAATAATTTTCTTAAAAGAGAACTTTTTCCTGTTCCTTCATCACCAACTAGTAGTATAGAATGAGTTTTTTTTCCTTCTTTCTTCATGTCTTCTTTAATCTGACTAAAGTCTTTGATAATGTCTCTCAACCCATAAAAATCGTCAGGATTGCAAGGTTGGAAAAAGTTTGAATCTTGAGTACTCATATGACCTCACGTTATATTTCATTCTGTTTATATTAACCATATCTTATAAAATCTATGAATGTTCATAATATCCACTAACACTATAGATTTTTTATCAAAATTAACTCTGTTGAAATACATTCTTAAAGTATATCTTACTTGTAAGTAGAAAACATTAAAAGTGTAAATGATAGATGTAGCATGACTCAAACGCAGAGGTGTAAATATGATAGGTGAACGTTTTGTTAAATCCAGCAGAACTGGAAAGTTTAGACTACTTAGAAGAAGGGATGGCCTTTGCTCAAGAGAGGATAAGGAAACTTGAAAAAGATAACTTATTTTTGTTTGATTTACTTAATCAGAGTTTAATCATTTTGTTCGATCAATTAAATGATAAACAGAAAGGAATTTTCTTTGAAAGTTATAGTCTAATAGAAAGAAGAAAAATATCTCTAAACCGTTTAGCAGAAAAAATTTCAACAAAGTTGGATATTTCCTTCTCAACAGCTAAATGGAATATAACTAAACTCAGAGATTTTGGTTTCTTCGAAACTATTGGTATGAGAGGTAACACCAAAACCACTCTAATATCAACAATTATAGGTGACACACTCTATTCCACTCTAGGGCAGATCAAAAACAAAAATCGGTAAAAACACAAACAATAAATGAGAGATTCTATTCTCAGAATATAATGAGGTAGAAAAACAATGAATGAATCATTCGAGAAGTATAAAAAATCTGGACATATCTTAGCGAAGACTCTCGAATATGCTAAAAGCTTAGTTAAACCTGGGATAAAGCTATTGGATATTGCAGAAAAAACTGAAGACTATATCCGAGGTCAATCTGCAGTTCCAGCTTTTCCTGTAAACATTTCTATAAATGAAATCGCTGCACATTATTCTCCAAGAATAGAAGACGATGGTATTATACCAGAAGCATCTATTGTAAAAATTGACGCTGGTGTCTCTGTTGATGGATATCTTACAGACGCAGCAAGAACCCTAGTTTTTGATGAAAAATGGCTACCAATGAAAAATCTTGCTAGAAAAGCTCTCAACTCTGCCTTAAATGCTGTTCAGGTTAATGAAAGTGTTTTTAGAATCGGAGAAATTGTTCAAAAAACTATAGAAGAAGAAGGTTTCAAACCCATTGTGAATTTAAGTGGGCATTCACTTGCTCATTATTCTTTACATGATGGTATTTCTATTCCTAATTATAGTGTATCTAAAGAAGCTAGAGATTCCACACATGTATTCCAAATAGGCAAAGCTTACGCAATTGAACCTTTTGTTACTTCAGGAATAGGGAGAGTAGTCGATACTGATCAAGAAACAATTTTCAGACATTATAAAAAAATAGATGCATCATCATTATCAAACCAATTCAGAGAAATTTACAGATTTATTGATGATAACTTCAATAGATTACCCTTCAGTTGGAGATGGGTTTACAATGCTGGCTACTCAAAAGAAAAAGTACATAAAGTAAGGAATTTTCTACTAAAACGTAATATTGTTCATGGATATCCTGTTCTAATTGAAGCTACAGATGCTCCAGTAACACAAGAAGAAGAAACTGTGTACATAGGAGAGGACAAAATACATATCCTGACAAAAAATAAATAGAAAAAGAAATGAGGTTTAAATTATCAGATCTTCAAGCTCTCTTGAATAAGGAGTTATTAATTCAGAACTATCTTCAGTTATTATCACAGTGTCAGAGTGTCTAAAACCACCAAACTTATACTCATATATTCCAGGTTCACATGTAAAAACCATTCCTGGTTTCATTATCTCTTCGACCCCTATATCTAAGAAAGGTGCTTCATGCCCTTCAAGTCCTATAGCATGTCCAGTGTGATGTTGAACAAGATGGAAAACACCTTCATCTTTGAGGACTTTTCTTGCAGCTTTATCTACTTCACTACATGGAATGTGAGGTTTAAATGCATCTAACGCAGCATCTTGTGATTTTTTCATTACATCATAGTATCTTTTTTGTTTCTCATTAGGTGGACCAATAAACATTGTTCTTTCCAATTCAGAATGATATCCAGAAACATTTGCAGACGCACCAGTAACCAAAACATCTCCCTTTTTGAATATTGTCTTTTGAATTACTGAATGTGGTATAGCTGACCATTCTCCAATTTGCCCCCTATATCCCGCTCTAGCTGGAAGTAACCCTCTAGGAATGAATCCTTCCAGATCTTCAAGCATTTTTTCAGATGCTTCCATGCAAGCTTGTAAAGAAACTTCTACTTCATTTTTACCTTCAGCGGTATAATCTTGTAACAAATGGTGAGCTAAATCGCCATACTTGGCTGAAATCTTAATTAAACGGAGCTCTTCTTCATCCTTCATTTTTCTCATTTCGTTGATTAGATTTGAGTGTAACTCTGTTGTAGCTTTACCTTCGAGTAGATCTGTTAGTTTGGGTCCTTCGTATCCCCAGTAACTTGAAAATGATGGAGATTCCACCCCAATTTTTGTATTTGTAACTTTTCTTTCTTCAAGCCTATTAATAAAGACATTTGCTGGATGTTTTTCATCAGGATATTCAAAATAAATTTCTCTTTCTACCCAGGGAATTTTCTCAATAAGATGTTCTCTTTCCAATCGAGGAACGTAAAACCAAGGTTCCTGAGAACGAGGGAGAACTAGGCAAATCGGTCTTTCAGTTGGAATAAAGTGATAACCTGTTAAATAATAAATTGATAATGGACTGAAGAAAATCATTGAACCAAGTTCTTTTTTATCCATGAAATCATTGACTCTTTCAACTCGTCTAATGTGGTTTTCTTTTGATATTGAATACTTATTCATGTTTATGCTTTTTCTTTAGAATGTTAAAATCTTTTTCCCATGCAACTGGACTTAAGCTAAAATCATCTATATTGTTTCAGGAAAATCCAATAACTGTACTAGTGGGAAGTCTCTTTCTTATTTGTATCAAATCTGGTTTATAAAGATAAAATTCCTTAGACGCTAACTGTTCTTCCAGAAACTTATCCCAATCAATTTCTATCATCTCTAATGTTTTAAGAACTAAATATTGTTCAATTAATTCCCCAGAAATAACATAAGTTCCTTGTCCAATATCTCTCCTTCTTATAATTAAAAATGGCAGGTGAACTAATGAAATCAAGTCTTGAGGACATAGAGACTGTAATAGATCTATTTCTTTCTTATCAATGTAAAGCTGATTATTTTCTCGACTAACGTAATAATTGTATCCCTTAAGAGCTTGTTCAAGAGTAACTCTCTTCTTCGGAAGATGCATATTAATTGAGTCAATTTCATGCTTAAGGAAATTAGATAATTTATCGTCAAATCCCAAGAAATTCACCATCTATTACTTTGCATGTTTGCGTCGAAAGAACACTTTGTCAATATTGCTAAAAAGGAAGAAAGATCCTGAAATCATTGGAATGAACAAAGTTATCACTAGTGTTATTAAGAAAATGAAAGCAGCGCCAGTTATCCATGTAAATAAAATATCCTTCTCATCTAATGCATTTGTTATGAACACCAAAACTGTAGCATATACTACATTAAGAATTACATCTAATATGAAAGAAAAAGCTACCCATTTCATAGTACTCTTCTTATCACTTGTAAATTTCCTTACAATTTTTCCAAGAACATATCCTATTAGAATAGCAAAAGGAATACCAAGTAAGAATGAAATTCCTCGGATTTGTAGAAAGTCCGATATATTTGCTGGAAAAGGAATGATATTCAAGTTCTGATCAGTTATATCTATTGAAGCTAATGCAATAAGGAAGTTCAAAGTATAGTGAATGAAAGACACTAATACTGTGAAAAGTGAAATGAACAAAAGTTTTTGTCCAAAATTGTATTTTTTCTCTGCAGAATCTATGATTAAAATATCCTTTTCTTTTGTTTTTTTCTTTTTTACAACTGGTTTGTCAATTTTATCAAAATCAGGTAACTTAGGGGAAGATGCTTCTTCAACAGATTCTAATTCAGGAGAAATGGTAGCAGGAATTTCAACAGGTGGAGCAACTGCGATTTCAGGAGGAGCTTCAACCTCATGAGTTACAACTTCAGCTTCTAATACATCTGCATCACAAAAGACACACTTTTTAGTCCCTTTTATATTTATATTTCCACATTCTGGGCAACGAACAAATTCTTCACTCATTAGTAAATAATAGATATTTGGAAATTAAAAAAGTATCTAAAAAGGGAATGCCTTAGTAATCTACCTTATTTTCTTTAGACTCTTTAATCAGAACATCAAAAAGCTTTGATTGCTTTGAAGGCATTTTCATAATTTTTTTCAGTTCTGTTAACTGGTTCTTCTCTTCCTCTGATATTCTTTCAGGAACTGAATAATGAATTACAATCAAGAAATCACCATAATTCATTCCATATTGTGTTTTTCGTTGAATGCCTTTTCTTTGTAATCGGAGTACGTTTCCTTCCCTAGTCTTCTTAGGAATTTTTACTTTTTCTGGTCCATAAAGTGTTGGAATAACAAATTCTCCTCCAAGAATAGCTAGAGGAAAGGGAATTTCTATTTCCACAATGATGTTATCCGCTTGTCTCTTGTAAAACGAATGGGGCTCAACTATCAATCTTATTTGAAGATCGCCTCTTGAACCGCCTAACCTACCTTCTTCTCCTTTGTTACGAATTCTTAAACGGAAACCTGAATCAACACCAGGAGGTATTACTAATTTTAATCTTTCATTTTCTTTAGCTCTACCTGATCCCCTGCATTCTTTGCAAAGTTTATCGATCATCTCTCCTTTACCCTGACATTTACTGCAGTTCTGTTGTGAAATATATCTTGTAAAACCCATTTGTCTAGTTACAGTTTCAATTCCAGAACCTTGACAATTGTCACATTTCTTTGGTTGTGTTCCTTCTTGGGCTCCACTTCCCTTGCATCTTTCACATTCTTTCTTTATAGGAACTTCAACTATTTTTTGCGTTCCAAATATTGCTTCTGTAAAAGAAATTTGGTAATTCATCAATAAATCTGAACCTTTTTGTGGTCCTGAAGATCTAGACCTACGTCTTCCTCCAAAGAATTGACTAAAGAGGTCATCACCCATGAAGTCATCTCTAAAGAGGGATGAGAACAAATCCGAAATTGTTGAGAAATCTCCCGAATTTACTGAAGAGAAATCGGAATGAACTCCAGCGAATCCAAATCTATCATAAGCAGTTCTTTTCTCTGAATTAGAAAGTATATCATAAGCTTCTGTAGCTTCTTTGAATTTTTCAGCTGCAGCTGAATCATCAGGATTTTTGTCAGGATGATGTTGCATAGCTAGTTTTCGAAAAGCTTTTTTAATATCTGAATCTGAGGCATCTTTTGATATACCAAGGACTTCGTAGTAATCTCGTTTTTGGGACATGATTTGACCTCATCTATTTTAGAAGCAAACAAAATAGAAAATAAAAAGGGAATAAAAATGTTATCGGTTAGAGTGTTATAAATTTACTCATCATCCTCTACGGGTTCATAATCCACATCGATAACTTGTTCATCATCAATATCATGTTGAGTTGGAGCACCAGGAGCACCAGGAGCATATTGGTCTTCTGGTTGAGCTTCACCAGGAACTTGACCTGTTTCCTGATAGATTCGCTGAGATATTTGCATCATAATTTGCATAAGTTCATCAGTTTTTGCTTTAATTTTCTCAGCATCTTCAGTTTCAGTTTCTTTCTTCAGTTCTTCCATCTTTTCTTCTAACGATTTCTTCTCAGAATCAGATATTTTGTCTCCTAATTCAGTGATTGTTTTCTCGGTAGAATATAGTGCTTGTTCTGCAGTATTTTTAGCTTCGATGATTAATTTTCGTTTCTCATCTTCTTCTCTGTATTTTTCTGAATCATTTCTCATTTTATCTATGTCTTCATCTGATAAATGTGAAGATTGAATTGTTATTTTCTGTTCCTTATTTGTTCCTAAATCTTTGGCTGATACCTGTAGAATACCATTTGCATCCATATCAAATGCAACTTCAATCTTAGGTATATTTCGGCGAGCAGGGGGTATTCCAACTAGTTGAAATTGCCCTAAAGTAATATTATCTGAAGCCATGGTTCTTTCTCCTTGAAGAACATGAACTTCAACAGATGTTTGCATATCTGCAGCTGTTGTGAAGACTTTCTTCTTTGTAACTGGAATGGTAGTATTTCTATCTATTAAAGGAGTCATAACTCCACCCAAGGTTTCAACACCCAATGTTAAAGGAGTCACATCAAGAAGTAAAATATCTTTAACTTCGCCGGCTAGAACAGCAGCTTGAACAGCAGCGCCTAAAGCAACAACTTCCTCAGGAGCAACCCCTTTATGTGGCTCTTTACCAAACAACTCCTTAGTCATATCTCTGATCATAGGCATTCTAGTAGCTCCACCAACCAAGATTACTTGGTCTAAATCACCAGGTTTGATTTTTCCATCTTTCAAAGCTTGTCTAGAAGGACCAGCACATTTCTCTACTAAATCCTTAGTCATATCTTCAAATTTAGCTCGAGTTAATTCCATATCGAGATGCTTTGGCCCTGAAGCATCAGCTGTAATGTATGGTAAACTGATTTGTGTTTTCAATTTAGATGTTAGTTCAATTTTAGCTTCTTCTGCAGCATCTTTTAATCTTTGAACAACTTTAGAATCTTTAGACAAATCTATACCTTCTTTCTTTTTGAATTCTTCACTAATCCAATCAATTATTCTTTGATCCCAATCATCCCCACCTAGTAGGTTATTTCCAGAAGTAGCAATTACTCTAAATAATCCATCATCAAGTTCTAGAATTGAAATATCGAAAGTTCCTCCACCAAGATCAAAAACCAAAACTCTTTCTGCACCTTCTTTGTCTAGTCCATAGGCCAGAGCACTGGCAGTGGGTTCATTTACAATTCTCAAAACATCTAAACCAGCAATTTCTCCAGCATCTTTTGTAGCTTGCCTTTGAGAATCACTGAAATAAGCTGGAACAGTTATAACAGCTTTGTGAATTTTCTGGTTGAGATATGCTTCAGCATCTTCTTTTAGTTTAGTTAAAATTATAGCAGAAATTTCTTCAGGGTGAAATTCTTTATCATCTACTTTGAATCTAAAATCAGTACCCATTTTTCTCTTAATACTTCGAATAGTTCTATCAGGCAAGACTATAGCCTGTCTTTTTGCTTGTATTCCAATAGTACGAGTTCCATCCTCATTGAATGTAACAACACTAGGAGTGATTCTTCCTCCTTCAATATTTGGAATAATCTCTGGTTTACCTGCAACCATATAAGCGATACCTGAGTTAGTTGTACCTAAATCAATTCCAACGACAAGTTCTTTTTTTGTTTTATTACTCATTTTATCACCATTAAGGTACTTAGTTAATGTAAAATATTTGCTTTACTTAAACAAGCGTTTTGATTTAGATGTCATATAGTGATATATATATCTTATCATTGGAAAAAAATTATCCAAAGGAAGGTTTCCCTTTGGAACTATGACGAGTTCGTTTCTTTTTCTGTGTTTTATAATAGGGTGATTTATAGAGCAAAATGCCTCTTACTGTTGGTTTGAATAGCTTAATTAAGAATCTCCTAAAACTAATTTTCTTCTTGAATACTTTGATGAAATCTTCAAAAGAGTATCTTTGGAATCTGAGTATCTTCTGTGCTTCTGTTGTATCCATCCAATCACAGTGATAATAGTCATCAATATTTTTTACAAGCTTAAATGCTTCTTCAGGTAACATCCCTATCCCCAAAGCTTCAAGCAGTTTTGAAACATATTCAGATTGGTATAATTGATTCCCCTCTCCACCTCCGATGAAAAGAATCTTTCCTGCAGTGTCAGCTTCAACAGCATTTGCGCAAGCTAACCCAACATCTCTAGTATCCGCGATCTCTATTCTTTGCTTTAACGGTATTTCAAACATTATATCAGGAATATTCCAGCCTAGTTCAAATGGTGTAATTGCAGCAAATCGTAAAATTGTCCAAGGGATTTTACTTATAATTATTTTCTTTTCCATCTCAACTTTATGTTTAGCATAATTATCATATTCCAGAGGATTTATTGGATCAGATATCCTTGTGGGAGGAATATGATCCATTCTGTTACCATGAACGGCGATAGAAGATGCGTAAATAAGTTTAGGGGGTGTTTCCATACTCTCTGCTGCACGTAATATGTTGGTTGCACCAGTTACATTAACATCATATGCTAAATCGGGTCTATCATATGCTAAAGGAGGTATGATTGCTGCTAGATGAATTATAACCTCAACATCTTTGACTAAATCATCTGTTACTTCCTGATTCCTAATATCTCCCCAGATAGTATCAAAATATCCAAACTTTTTCAACTTTTTTTTAATCTTTAGATTTCTAGGATTCTTTAAGTCAAAACATTTTACAAAATACCCTTTCTTAAGCAAAACCTCTAAGGTACTTTGTCCCACATTTCCAAATGCCCCAGTGAGTAAGACTCTCATAAGCTAAATGGCACACCAACAGTTATATACAGTTCAGTGAAACGAATTTATATAAATATCTAAACGTAAATACATATTTTTAGAATTAGTTTAAACAATTCCATTAAGACTTAAGAAGCCATATTTAGGGATTAATGTTTCTTTGATTAATCATTTAAAAATTCGTAAATAATCAGTTTTCCATACAATTATATCTATATGTTTCACACAGAGATTTATAAAGAAAAATAAGTGAGCAACTTTTGTTTTATGAGATTCCTAGAGTAATAACTTTCCTTTCATAACTAAGGTTGCATCGCCTTCTATTTCGACTCTATTCTCCTTAGTTGCTCTTACAATTAACTCTCCGCTTCTACTAGAAACTTGCTTTGCTTTCATTTCATTTTTCACTAAAAGTTTAGACCAATAAGGTTGAAGCAGTGTGTGAGCAGAGCCTGTTACTGGGTCTTCGTTAATTCCTACCCAAGGAGCAAAAAACCGGGATACAAAATCATAATGATTATCCCCTTTTGCAGTTACTATTACACCTCTTATAGTTCTGCTTGAATCAATCATCTTCATTGCGTTGAAATCTGGTGATAACCGCTCCACAGATTCCATATTTTTCAATTGTATTAAAAGGTCTTGACTTATCTCAGAATATACACAGTTTTCAAATTCATGAATTCCCAATGCATCAATCATTTTCTCATCGGGTTCACAAATACTTGATTCAGTCAATGGGAAGTTTAATTGAAACTTCTTGTCTGATTTTTTAGCCAATAATTGACCGCTCAGGGTTTCAAATTTAATTACATCAGCGATCAAGTGATATTCATTAAAAAGAACTGCAGCAGCAGCCAAGGTTGCATGCCCGCACAGATTAACTTCTACTTGAGGAGTGAACCATCTCAATCGAAAAGTATCTACACTCCTAATAGTTTTGAAATTGTCAACATAGATAAATGCTGTTTCTGAAAGATTCATTTCAGCTGCTATTTTCTGAAGAAGTGCATCATCATACTCTCGAACGATTAAACAGACAGCAGCAGGATTTCCTTTGAATGCTTCATTACTAAAGGAATCTAGTTGGTAAAGAGGGATAAATTGCTCATTTGTCATTTTTCAACGCCTCTAGAGGATTATTTGGCTAGAATAATGTTCAGGATTTTATAAAAATTGCAGTATCAACAGAAGAAATAGATTCACATTTTCTCATCTATTTTGAGATACTGGTGTTCAAAAAAATTTATGAAGGTAATAATATAATGGAGACTTATGAAACGAAAAGCAATAATTGTTACAACTATCTTTCTACTTTCTTTGTTTATGTTTCAAATGAGTTCAATGATGATTATGACATCAGTTGCTCAAAATGACACTAATATAGAAATAGAAATAATTACACAACCTACTTCTCTTCCAGAACAACCTTTTGTTGATTCGATGAGAACTTTTGTTCTGCATTTTGATAAAAAAGCAATGTTCAACAACTTTGTTGATTCTTACAATCCAGTAGAAGAATTAACATTTTCTAATCTCAAAATGGTTGCTTTGGAGGATTATTTGAGTAAAAAGGATGAATATAGAAAAATAGACGGCGTAGATGC
>JAGLXK010000055.1 GCA_023132955.1 Candidatus Heimdallarchaeota archaeon | reverse complement strand
ATTGATATTGATTTGATTAGTTGATCAGATTTTGTTTCGTATCCTGGTTTACTTATTGAAAGAAAGATGTTAATACTAGTTTCCTGAGGATCATGTATTCTAACTGTTACTGAATATAATCCAAGAGTTCCTGAAGGAGTTCCAATTATCTCAGCATCAGCTGGGTCCAAATCCAATGTAATATCTACACTAGCCTCTTCAATATTGTATGTATGAATGGTATCTACATAATAAAATGTGATTGTTGTTTCATTACCCAAATAAACTTCATCATCTGAGGATACAATATCTATTGTAGTGGGTGTAGTGAGAATTTCTAAATCGACAGTAGTTGTTGCATTTTCTTGACCATAATCTACTATGAAATCTTGTTTTGCAACAGAGATTCTTATAGAATAAAAGCCTGGTAATAAATCTAGTCCAGAAGAACCACTAAACAACTCTAATTGTAGTAGATTTGTAACTGCAAATTCTCTTACATTATATTCTGTCTGTTTAACTAAAAGCACATCATCAAGATAGAAGGCCATTTCATCAGGAATCACAAAACTATTAGCACTGGAATTCGATGTATCTTCTACTGTGAATTGAACATAAGACTCTGTATCATTATAATAAGCTTGAAAATACCCTTCTGATGATGAATTAATTTCAAAAGTATGATAAACACGAATATCAAATGTTATAGTGTGGGTTCCCAAGGACTGACCTGATGCTGTTAGTGTGATAGAGTAGTTTCCAACAACTGCATCGATTAGAATTTCAATTTCATAGTATGGGGCGACATAATTTAACAAGCCAGATGAACCCCAAGAAGTATTGTATGCAACTGGAGCAGCAGTAATTGGTGTACCTTCTCCAGAGTAGAAAGAATCACTAATATTGCTATATAATATTTGAACTTTCACACTTTCTTTGTTTATTCTGTTTAATGAAATAGAAGAATTGGTAAAATCATTCATCCCCAGAGTTTCTTCCCAGCTAAAGGAAGCTGTTGTTGATTTGCTTACAGATATTTTTAAGGAGTAAAAACCTACTTCTGATCCGTTTTGCCATAAACAAACAGCTGTCCAATCTCCTTCTAAATCTGTTCCATTTATCGATGGATCAAAAACAGTACTTACTGTGTATCTTCCAGCACTGAATTGTGAAACCTCTATAATAGTATAAGAAGTTTTATCGGTAAATGCTATATTTGTATAATCAGACTCATTTTTTATTGCAACTATTTCACCATTTGGGTCAAAAAGTGTGAAGTTTGTATTTCCACTGAGAATATCAGTTAAGGAAGAATCTTTTACAAAAATATCTGCGTTTACTATAGAGCCATTATACCCAATTGCATGGGTTTCATTAGTTGTCCAATAACCTAGAACGAATTCATTTGTTTCTACTACATCATCACTTAATATATAATCGTAAATATAGTTCGGACTATATGTTGTAAAATTCATATCTCCCCCAAGAAAGTTGTTTCCTGATTTGATTAGGTCAAGACTTAGAGAGTAACCTGAAGATGTCCTAATTGTTGGTATCGAAATTGAATCATTTATCGTTGTAGTAAAATCAATGTCTTTCCAGTCTGAAGGCGTCATGAGGTATTGATTTCTTACTGGATTGCTATAAGATAAAGAATCTAAATTCAAAGCTGGAAGCGACCATGCTAAATCCCACAGAATGGCATATGAACTATGAGTTGAATTCAAAGCCATGAAACTTGATGGTGCTTGGAAGGTTCGTGAAAAATTATAATTATTTACGAATCTAACATCTACTGATTCATTGGATGTTAGACTATGTGAACCTGATGCAGATATAGTTTGAGTTAAAGAAGTTATTGGGACGCCATTATCTTGAAGATTAATGGTTGTAGGATCAGAGTATGTTATTGGATTTCCCGCTACATCTGATTGCATGAGTTCCATTTTGAAAATTAAGCCATGATTATCTGCATTGGGACCATTCCATACTCCATCATAGTAATAGGAATTTAAATAAATCGAACTTATTTTGGCATACAATGTAAAACCACTATCGTCATCACCATCTACAGTGGTTAATTCAGCAACAATAAAATAAGTCACACCACTATTCAGTACAACATCCTCAAAATCATAGTAAGCAGGATTTCCTGTTGAACTATCAGGGATAATAATAGAAGAATTATAAGGTCCCCCAAGTTCATTACTAAGTATATTAGTCATGTTGGGAAACCCAGAGATATCTTCTTCTACAAGAGAGAGTTTTAATTCATCAGCTCCATAACTACCTCCAAATTGAGATAAATAAATCCAAGCTCCAGAAAAAACAGCGTAAGTATATGGAACTGTAAATGAATGTGCTCTTAAGGAGATTATAGAATCTAAATCCCTAACTTTATTTCCCAAGTCTTCAAATGTGATTTGTTCGGTTGTTGTTTCTATAGATGTAATATTATATTGCATCGAATCTGAACTGTATTCTGGAGAGGGATCTTCTATATTGTATGAATCGGAACCAGAACTAAGTATGGTAAGATTATCAGCGTGATTTACACTCAGTTCCTCATTTATTGTGAAACTGTCTCCAGAACCCCTTTGATCAACTATTGGATTATATGTGTATTTAATTAAACTAATTGCAAAATGATCTAGTTCTTTCATTTGAGAATCATCAATTGCTGTATTGAAATTTGTATCTTGATTAGAGAAAATCTTACTTGCTATATTTTGGTTCTCAAATGTTTGACTAGTAACTAAAATTGGAAACACTAAATTCATCATCAGAAACAGATTAACTGCATATTTTCGCCAAATTCTACTTTTCATAGAAGGTAGACCCCACACTTCTGTCTTATATCAGCTTTTCTTTATTATTTATAAATCATTAGTTAATTTTGAAAAAACCTTTAAAATGTTTTGAAACAAGGTAAAAAGGATAAACAGAAAATGACAGGTCACTCTGCTAGACAATATCGACTTTGATAAGTCATCTAGCCCTTGAAAGAAGAAAATTGATTTCGTAGCAGTATACCTTTATTGACTAGTCTGAATATAGATGTAAGATTATCTTCCATTTCATAATCGCTGAATTTCTTAAGTAAGACACTGATAGATGTTTCTTCTTTTTTCTTAATAAATTCTGCAATTCTCTGATCATGCTTCTCAAGTTTCTTAATTTCACCTGATTTCTGCTTGTTGAATTTGAGAGGGAAGTAAATCCACAGATAGAGAGATTCTGCAACCTTATCTTCAATGAGTTTCTTCTTAGAACTGAACATTTCTTTCTTTCCATCCCACGCTTCTCCTTTGGTTTTGAAACTATATTCAAACCACATTATCAAGTCAAACAATCTTGCTTGAAATTCCTTTATGACTTCATTTGAAGAGAAGAGAAAAACTGTATAGGTTTCTGAACTAGCGCCTGTAACAACAAAATTCCTATATTCGAGTCGTTTAATTTCTCCAGTATCACTACCTCCAAGAGTTTTACCCATGGTTTCGATAGCACTTAGAAAGCCTGATACAAGAGCGGTTTCTATTGCGTGCTCACTTCCTATATCTAGCTCAAATACAGGTAAACTAGTTTCAGAATGAATAAATAATATTTTTCGCATAGAAAGAACACTATCTAGCAACCCTACTACTTTAGCTTTACTCTGCACATCTACAATTGGAGCTTTGGATTTTCTAGATCTTGGAATTGCTATTACAGCAACTAAAAGAGCTATTAGGAGAATACCCCCAACAACTATGATAATTATGAGATAAGGGGGAAGTTGTTCAG
The DNA here is from genome assembly GCA_023132955.1 of Candidatus Heimdallarchaeota archaeon. Taxonomy (GTDB): domain Archaea; phylum Asgardarchaeota; class Heimdallarchaeia; order Heimdallarchaeales; family Heimdallarchaeaceae; genus UBA460. Next base: position 166 of record JAGLXK010000055.1, on the reverse strand, counting down.
TTGTTTTGACTTTAACTGTGTACTCAAAACTACTCTGTTCATCAACATATCCAGCTCTGAAGTTTGCTTTAGAAACAGTCACGTTTACTTTGTGTGTTCCTGAGGTTTGCATACTCATTGTTAATACAACCCAATCTCCATCGATAGTCTGCTCGTAAAAACCTTC
>JAGLXK010000549.1 GCA_023132955.1 Candidatus Heimdallarchaeota archaeon | reverse complement strand
TTGACTGGCAAGAGAGTATGATAGCATCACCTGCATTAGATTTCGTCCATTTCTATGATTTCTTGCCAATTCATGCTGAGGGTTTTAGAGTAAGATTTTCCGAAAGACCATTTACTCTAGAAGAACTACAAGAGATATATTTTGATGAACTAGAAAAAAATAAAGTTAAGATAAATAAAACAAAATTCAAACAATCATTACAAGCATCAATTTCCTTCCAAATTGCTCATATCTGGGCACCAATGCTAAAGCCTGATGTGATTCTACTGAGGGGGGGAAGGTATTTTATCGCGAGATCTTTAAGACTTTGGCCATCTAGAAAGACAATGAGACAACATTACACTGATTTGATGGAAATTAGAAAGAAGAAATAGTTAGTTAAACTTTATTTATATTCTTGATTAGGGTTCATCGACAAATCTTTTAAACTATTCATCCATTTTAACGCTACATGAGTGAATTTATGGATATTCCAATTCTTTTATGTAAAGAAGAAGAAAGAAAACAGAAACATGAAAATTCCAGTTTAACCTTTGGAAAAGATTTTACTGATCATATGTTTTTCATGCACTTTAAAGAGGGTAAATGGCAAGATCCCAGAATTATTCCTTATCAACCGTTTGAGATGGATCCTGCATGTTGTGTCTTGCATTATAGTCAAGAAATTTTTGAAGGAATGAAAGCATTTCGTCATCCAGATGGGTCGATCCATATGTTTAGACCTTATGATAATGCAGAACGTATGAATCTTTCTGCTGAAAGAATGTGTATGCCTAAAATTAACAAAGATCTTTTTGTTAAAGCCATAACAGAGCTTATTAGAGTAGACAATGAATGGGTTCCAAACTCACCTGGAACTTCCTTGTATATCCGACCAACAATGATTGCTTCTGAAACATTCATTGGTTTAAGACCAAGTGAAGAATTCTATTTTTATGTTATTCTAGCTCCTGTAGGGCCTTTCTTCAAGGATGGTTTTCAGCCAACTAAAGCATATGTAGCAGTTGAAAATGTTAGAGCCGCTCCTGGTGGAACAGGTGAAGCTAAAACAGGCGGGAATTATGCTGCAACTCTTTATGAAACGAAAAAAGCAAGAGAACTGGGCTATCCAATGGTTATCTGGCTAGATTCAGTAGAAAGAAAATATGTTGAGGAAGGTAGTGCAATGAATATTATGTTTGTTAT
>JAGLXK010000548.1 GCA_023132955.1 Candidatus Heimdallarchaeota archaeon | reverse complement strand
TGACTAACATATTTATGACTAATTTTATATTTATTTCTCACAAGTCTGTCTTTTTGTATCCATTCAATAATCCAGTCAGGTAGTTTGCTTGTCATTACTATCCACAAAACATAGTTACTGATTAAGTAGTTTTCTAAGTATTATATCTGCATTAAATAAAGCTTTAAAAATAAGCTATCAACCATAACGAATAATCGCTAAGGACATTTAATGAATGGTGTTAATTATGGCATATAAATTTCCCAGCAAAGAATGGATAAATGAGTATATGAAAGTTTTAAATGACTCTCCTTCATACAAAGAAGCAGCAAAAACATGGGAAGGTGACTTTCTTTTCGTTATTGAACCCGATGATAAGCTAGATAAGAAAAAAATCTTCTATTTGGATCTCTGGCATGGAGATTGTAGAGGTGTAGATGCCTTTGAAGATGGGGACTCTTTACCTGAGACCGAATTCCAATACGTAGGGACTTATTCAAATTGGCTCAAAGTTATCAGAGGAGAAATAGATCCAATTAAGGGGATACTTACACGAAAATTCAAGTTAGTAGGAGACAAAGGCAAAGTTATGAGAGCAGCTAAGGCAGCTAAAGAGCTTGTCGTTTCAGCTCAAAAGGTAGAAACTGAGTTTCTCTAAAACTTTTTTTAGTACTGTTTTTTTCTTATTACCATGTGGTTTTATTGTGCCCCACGCAAAATTGTTTTTGGTGAAGATTCTATAGAGGAACTGAACGAGATTCAAGGGCAAAGTGCCCTCATTGTAACAGATAAGGTTCTTCTAGATTTACAGATACCTCAAAAGGCAATAGAGATTCTGGAGAATAACGGATTTAAGACAACGATTTTCGATCAAGTATCTTATGAACCCTCAATTCCTATGGCGAAAGCTGGAGCAGAAATTGCCACACAAGAACAAGTTGACTGGATTGTAGCGATAGGAGGAGGATCGGTTATAGATTGTGCTAAAGCTATCTGGGTTTATTATGAAAATCCTGATATGAGTATTGATAGTGTTTTTCCTGAAGATCCTTTACCTTTGAGAGAAAAAGCTCGGTTGATTACAATTCCAACAACAAGTGGAACAGGTTCTGATGCAAACTGGGCGATCGTTATAACAGACCCAGAAACTAAACAGAAACTAAGTGTAGGACATAGAGACTTAATCCCGGATATTGACATAGTTGATCCTTCCCTAACTCTCAAGTTACCTCCTAAACTAACTGCATCTACAGGAATAGATGTACTAGCTCACGCAATAGAGGCTTATACTATAGAATGGAAAAATGATTTTGCAGATGCAATGGCACTTCAAGCAATAAAACTAGTTTTCGATAATCTTCCTAAAGTTGTGAAAGATGGACAGAATATTAAATATAGAGAAAAAATGCACAATGCAGCTACTATGGCAGGAATAGCTATAGGCAATAGTCAGATAGGAGGAACACATGCACTTGCACATTCAGCAGGTGCTGTTTTGAATATTCCACATGGAGAGATTATAGCAGTATGTTTACCTCATATGATGAAATATTGCTCAGAGGAAAAGAAAACTGCAAAGCACTATTCAGAGATAGCTCATACTATAGGAATTAAGTTTAATTCTGAACAAGAGGGAGCAGAAAAATTAATCCACAAAGTGGAAGATCTTATAGATGAAATTGAGCTTAAAACTAACTTAAGAAGTTTTGGAATAACAGAGAAAACTCTGGAAGAGAATATGCAGTTACTTAGTGATTTTGCTTTAAATGATACTGGTTCAATTGTCAACCCAAGAGAGATTACTGTTGAAGCTCTCAAAAGTATGTATTATGACATGTTAGGTGAATTGACCGGAGGATATAGAGAGGTAGTTCTGCGTGTGAATCTCAGTACTGGACAAATCACTCAGGAACCTTTGGATTTAGTGGGAGCTAAAAAATTCGTCGGGGGGAGTGGATTAGGAGCTTATTATTACTATAAATTGATTGGAGATTCAACAATTGCTCCACTTTCTCCTGATAATCCACTAATTTTTATGACAGGTCCAATGACAGGATTGCCTACTTCGTGTTCAGGTAGATTTTCAGTCTGCTCTCGATCACCTTTAACAGGTTTTTGGGGAGAATCGAATTCGGGAGGATTCTTTGGACCACAGCTGAAGTTTGCAGGATATGACGGAATTATAATTGAGGGGGCTTCAGAAAAACCTGTTTTTCTATTGATAGAGGATCTTAAAGTGGAAATTGTTGATGCATCCAAATATTGGGGATTGGGGGTTTATTCTACTCAAAAGAATATTCAAACAGACCTTAACGATACGTCATACAAAATTGCTTGTATTGGTCAAGCTGGAGAAAATCTATTGAGATATGCGTCAATTATGAATGATGGAGGAAGAGCTGCCGGAAGAACAGGATTGGGAGCTGTGATGGGGTCAAAGAATCTCAAAGCTATAGCAGTTAAAGGAACAAACAAAGAGTTTAATCTTCCTGATAAGTTTAAAGAAAAATCTCAGGAAGCTTATGAAGGTATTAAAGAGGATTTCTCAGTAGAGGTGCTTAGAGATCTTGGTACAGCAGGTAATGTTGACGTAGCTGTTGATATGTATGGAGATATGCCTATTAGAAACTGGTCCAAAGGTAGTTTTGAAGGAGCTTCCAAAATTTCAGGAGCGACAATGTCAGAGACCATTTTAACTGGAAAAAAAGCATGTTATCGCTGTCCTATCGGTTGCGGTAGAGAAGTAGAAGTACCTGAAGGAAAATATAGACTAGAAAAAACGGATGGTCCAGAATACGAAACCCTAGGAGCTTTTGGGACCAATTTGGAAATTGATAATTTGGAGGCTATAGCTTTTGCCAACTATAAAGCAAATGACTATGGAATGGATACAATATCTGCAGGAACAACTTTTGGATTATTTATAGATTTGGTATCAAAGGGTTATGTTACTGATAAAGATCTGCCAGAGGATATTGAATGTGAGTTTGGTAATGCTGATACTTTGCTTATGCTTATCGAATTAACAGTAAAAAGAGAAGGAATTGGTAATTTTCTTGCAGAAGGAAGCAAATTATTAGCAGAGAGATATCACTATTTAGAACTAGCACCTCAAGTTGCAGGACTTGAAGCACCCCTTCATGATCCTAGAGCTTTCAGTGGAATGGCGATTCAATATCTCACAAGTCCAAGGGGAGCATGTCACAATAATGGTGATGCATATCTTGTACAGCAAGGGATTGTTTTTCCTGAACTAGATATTGACGACTTACCTGATGATAGATTCGAGAGTACAGGTATTGGTAAACAAATGGTAAGAATCCAAAGTTATAGACAATTATACAATGCAATGACTATATGTCAGTTCTATAATCCAAATGCAAATCTGATAGCTGATCTTCTGGGAATGTCAATGAACGAATCATATACTCCTGAAGATTTGATTCTTCTTGGAGATAGAATCTTCGCACTTAAACGTTTAATTAATCTTCAGCTAGGGTGGAAACCTGAACTTCAAGTCCTACCTAATGTTATGAAACAAAGACTAGATGGACCAACTGAAGGCAATACACCAGATTGTAAAACTCAACTACAAGAATGGTATGATTATAGGAACTATAATATTGAAACAGGATACCCTACAAAAGAGCTTTTAGAACAACTGGAAATGGGTAATTTCATCAGAGAAAATGAAACAATGGGTATTTGAAAACATCTAAATATTATAAATGAAAATAGATGTTGATTACAAATGTCTGAGGATTCTAAAGTAGATGTCGTTGATTTCAAAGCTTTATCGAATCCGACCAGACGCAGTATTCTTGAGTACATTGCTGAAATGGAATGGGTCACCTATACACAGCTTACAGAAAAATTTGAGCTTAAGTCAGGTCCTCTTTATTACCATTTGAGACAAATCAAGAAATTTGTTTATCAAGATAAACAAAAGAAATATTATCTAACTGAAGAAGGAAAAAAGGTTATTAAAATTATTCAAGGAAGGGATGATAAAGAAGTAGAGATAATATATCGAGAAAAAGAAGAAGAACATAGAGTTTTCAGTGTAGGTAAATTTTCTCTTGCTAAATTCATTAGATTCTTTGCAAAAAATCCAATACACACCTTGATAGAGTTTATTATTTTAGCAGGAGCGAGTGTGTTTATTGGTTCAGGAAACAAAATTCTGATAGTAGGTAATTTTGTTGTACCTCTAGAAGTACCCATTTGGCTAGCTTATGTAAGTCTAATTGGAAGTTGGTTATTTGTTGGAGGTTTCGCTGAACTTCTGAGTAGATTTGGATATAAGAAAAAGCAAAAACCCTTCACCTTACTGAATGTCAGTAATCTAATTTTTCTACCATCATTTCTTTTTATTCTTATAGTGGCATTAGTGGGAGCAGCAACTGGGGTAACTGTCTTGGTTCCCTCAATAGTTTTGCTAATTCTTCACGGGGTATTTCAGATATGGAGCTTTTTGGTAATAATTACAGCTTTAGGTGAAATCAAAGAACTCTCAATTGATAAATCTGCATTAATTGCAATGTTTGTTAGCTACACACAGATTATTGCTTTAATTTTTATCCTTTTGTAAAAGACTTCAGAAATTAGCTAGAGAAGGTAAAAGCTGATTCCTACATAAAATTGTAGGAAGAAACTACAATTCCCTATAAACTCATCTATTTAGCAAACGATTCCAATGAAAGTTTAACCAAAAACTGGTGTTCAAAAAATGAAGGCACAAAATGTTAAAACACAAAAACTGGTTCTGGGTGGCTTTTTAGCCTTGCTAGTCATTTCATCTTTTATCTATATGCCTATTTATGCTGAGAGTCATGATAACGATGAAGATGATGATGGTATAGATGATCAATATGAGGATGAGAATGAAAGACAAGTGGAAATAGTGGTTTCTGCTAACGAAGCAATAATAGAATCCTCATTTGAGTCTAATGGTGAATTCGAAAATGAGTTTGATGTTACCATTAAGACAAGTTCTGAAGGTTTAGAATTCGAACTAGAATTTGAAGAAGACAATGAAACTGTCGAGGTAGAGATTGAATTCGAAGTACTGTTTACTGAGATTGTCGAATATAGAGATCTTGTAGCAGACGGATTATATGTCGATTCTGATGATGAAACAATTCAAGTACTCAAACTAGATGATTTTAAACCAATTGTATACACTGTTGAAACAATTAACAATGAAACTGTACATGTATTCAATGTTGAAACAGCTGATGGAGTATTCTCTGCAACTTTATATGCTTCAGGAAAGTTCGCTAATATCAACGATGTCATAGTTGCACCTACCCAAGTAAAGGTAGATGTCGGTATTCACAACTTCAACTACACAGAAGATGATTCTGTTTTGGCACTCAAAGTAAAATTTGAATCTGAAAGTGAAGTTGATTATGAAGAAGATGATGAAACAGAAGATGAACTTCAAGGTCGTTCAGATGATGAATATGCCATTGATATTAATCTAGGTGATTACTCTGGTTTCTTCTCATGGATTGAAACAGCGATGATTGATGGTGTTGAGCAAGAAGTAAAGGTAACTCCTTTAGATATAGGTGATGAAGAGACAAAGTTATACCTAAACTACCCAAGAGGAAATGAAATTATTCATGATCCAAAAGTAGGAATGGCTGATTTATTATCTAGGCTCGGAAACACAAACATGGTATTCATTGCAGCTGCCGCACTACTAGCCATACCTGGATTAGCTTTACTTTTTAGAAAGAGAAATAGGAAATAATATCTCTTTTTTCCTTTTTTTCCTTTTAGACCATATAGCTTGATTCCTACAGAAAATTGTAACAAAAACTATATTGAGTTATTATAAAAACTACAAATAGATATATGTTAATGTATAAATCGAGTGATTCAATAGTATTATTCACAGAACAAGGGTAGTAAAACACAATGAAAATACAACAAAAACACAAACAAAGATTGGTTTTGGGAAGTTTGGTTCTTATACTAGTCATCTCTTCATTCACTTATCTACCTGTAATTGCAGGTGATGATGACGAAGACGATGATGGTGTTGATGACGATATTGAAGAAGAAAACAAAAGAGACATTTCTGTGAATTATGATGATGATGATGCGAAAATTGAATCAAAATTATCTTCAGATGAACTTTACAATAGGTTCATGGCTGAGATGAAAGCTACTTCTGAAGGATTAGAATTCATATTTGAGTTCGAAAAGGATTCGGAAACAAATGAAACAGAAATTTCTTTTAAAGTTACAATACCTGAAATCGTTGAATTCATTGATGAAAATGAAGATGGGATTTATGATGCTTTAGTTGATAGTGTAGAAAGCATATATCAGATCAATAGTTACAAAACATTAGTTTATGCCGTTGAAACAAAAAACAATGAAACTGTACATACCTTTTCCATTGAAACAACTGATGGAGTTTTCTCTTCAACTATGTATGTTTCAGGTGAATTTGCAGTTGTCAATGATTTAATTATTGCTCCTTCACAGTTTAAATTTGACATTGAAATCAATAATTTTAGTTTCACTGAGATTAATTCATCTCTTGCACTAAAAATTGAGTTAGAATCTGAATTTGATGTCGAATATGACGAAGATGAAACAACAGAGGATGAAGAAGATGGTAGATCTTCAGATGAGCAAGAAGTGGAAATTAGTTATGGGGATTACACATGTTTCTTCTCATGGCTCAAAACAGCAACAATAGATGGGGTTGGACAGGAAGTATTAACTTCTCCTCTTGAAACAGATTCAGAAAAGAATATAATATATCTTAATTATCCAAAGGGAGATGAAATCATTCATGATCCCAAAGTAGGTATTGAAGGATTAATAACGGGATGGGGCTCTTTAGGGTCAAGATTTTGGGTGGAACTGCCCGGTCTGTCTAGAAATGAGCTCCTTATTGTTTCAGCAATCACTCTGTTTGCCTTAACAGGCTTAGTTTTGGTCTTTAGAAGAAAAAGAATTGCTTAATTGTATGAGAGTTAGCCATTCTCTCATACTCCTCCTCTACTTATTCTTTTTTGCAACATACATTCAAAATTGTGTGGGAATGACCACCTTTTACTGGATATTCTTCCCATTGATGAGTAGATTTTTTATTTATGACTAAACCAGCAGATTCGATATGGTCTTCTATGGAATTTAACCAGAATAATGATCTTTTGCATGCGTCCCCTTCAGGGGAACGTTCAGTTGGTGTAGAGATTATCAATTGCCCATTTTTATTGAGCATTTGTTTTAGAACTTGAATAGAAATTCTTGCAGCTTCATCATTTAGCTTTTGCATTATTTCAAAGAATGAATCATACTGTTTATTGAATCTAGGACAGTATTTAGTAAATAGTGGCATCAAATAATAATCCATTATTCCTAAATGGGTTACTAGATCATATCTTTCACCTTGATATGTGATTTCAGGAGGTTCAATATTAGTAAATGAATCAAGTAGCTTTTTCTCTGGTAATTCCCCTTGTTCAAATTTATCAAAAATTTCACATACTGAAGTTACGAATCCCATAGTAGTATCAAATGTATGAACTTCTACAGTTTTGAAATC
>JAGLXK010000547.1 GCA_023132955.1 Candidatus Heimdallarchaeota archaeon | reverse complement strand
ATTGAAGACAGGATAATTATGCACAATACCGCCTAATGCATCATCTGCATCAATATCTGCTTCTAGACAAAAGATATCGAAATAGAGTTTGTCATTCAGAATAGACCCTTTGTATATCTCTAGATTGGTAACAATCGTTTCTCCGTCAGTTATATCCTTGTATTCAGTTGTACTTCTCCGAGTGTCATAAATTTGGTAACTGAAATAAATCTCACCATCACCCTTACCAGGTGCTTCATGTTTATCATGAATAACTGCACTGAGCAGAGTTATGGTAACATAAGCTGTTTCACCAGTCTCTGGTGGTAGTGTAATTGTATCTTCAACCATAACTTCAAAGTAGAATATTGCATCTGTATCAGGAAAAGTAAATACTTCATAATTTCCATAAGTTGCAACAAATGTAGTAAGATCAAGTGAAGGTAAAGTAAAATTATATTCACCTATAAAGTCATCCGAATCTAAATCATCATAGTCCCAACAACTGACATAGAAATACAGGCTACTCTGATCCTCTATAAGAGAATCAAAGAGGACAAAATTCAAAGTAACATTGTTTCCGCTATCAGTATCAGTCTGACCGGTAGAAAATTCAGAACCGTTAATGTCAAAATTAAAATAAATCTCTCCAGCACCTAGTGGAAAACTATCGTGATCATCAATAATTAAAACATCTAAGAGAGTGACTTTAACATAGCCAACGGCATTAGCTGCTTGAGCAGGTAAAAATGGAAAACTACTGATGAGTAGGATAGTCAATACTAAGCTTGATAATAATTTCTTTTTCATAAATTCTCACCCTGTGTGAATCATGTGAAAAGTGTTCAAGTTATATTTAAACTTGTGGGGAACCCAACCTGAATGGTAATAATCGTAGAAAAATTTACAGCTTTTTACTGTTTTCTTAGGTGATTGTAGTTGTGTATGCTGTAGAGGACAAAGTAATAAACAACAACAAAAGGACCAAGGTTGCTGTGTAGAACTCTGTGATTGTTTCTGTTGAAGTATATGGAAAGGTATTTCCTATCTCTTCTTTTTCATTTGTTTCATCATTTTCTTTCTTCTTTTGTCCTCAGTATAGATATATGATTCAATCTTACTACCGACACTTTTTATTTCGTTTGTATCATTTTGTTTAAAAGCAACATAAAGATTCTCAGCTAGTTCTCCAGCTTCATTTTCTGAGTAAATATTTACATACTGCCAGAATTTCACTACTTCACT
>JAGLXK010000546.1 GCA_023132955.1 Candidatus Heimdallarchaeota archaeon | reverse complement strand
AGCCAATAAACCAAATTCCTTATTCGAGAACCAATAGATAATTGCTTCAATAGACATACCAACAGCAACACCATTTATCACAAGAAATGGAAGAGCAAAGTCTATGCCCTTATTAACAAATACTGTTTCAACAAAAGCAATAACAAAACAATTTGAAATTGCTAGCAGTAAGAACGCAGATATATTCGAGAGGTCGGTATAACCGATAGTATCATTACCCAAGAAGTATCCTAACCATCGACCTATTGCCGATATTAGACTCGCAAGAGAAAAGCTAGAGAAAGTTAACAATAAATAAAGAACCGGTTTCTTTCTCCTTTGGATGTACTTCAATAAAATCAAAACAAATACAGAAATTAACATTACGCTAATAAAAGTTTCAAATATAACTGCTGAGAGAGGGACTTCCACCATAACTATCACCAAAATGAATCAGAAATGATTTTTGTTGCTTTCCTTTGTGCAATCTCCTTATCTCCCTTTTTCATCATTTCCTCAACAAAATGTTCAATTTCTTCAACTTGCTCTTCAGTCAGCAGATTATAATCAGATATGTTAGGAAATTTAACTGAGATATCTTCTAGTATTTTTGCAGTTATTTCATGGATTATAGATCTTTCTACATCAGTATGAGCTTTCCGTAATAAAGCAACTGCGATGTTATCGGATAATTCAATGAAAATCTCAAATTTCCTTGTATCAACAAACTTAGGGGTACCTACATCTATTTCTTCCATAGCTGATTGAATTGCTGTCATTATTCCACTGAAAAGAGCTTGATCAGAAAAACTGCTGTCATCATCTCCCTTGTCTACAACGACAATGGGTAACCCCGATCTAGAGATGATATAAACAGCTTGAATCATTACTCTAAAAATTATTTACTTGAATTTAAATGTGACGCTTAATTTTTTAAAGAAAACATCAGTTCTATTGAAAAATTAGAGATTATACCCTTTGTATAGAGCTCTAAACACTTCCTCCTTTGATCCTCCGTGTTTATTTATAATATCAATAATAATTGCTCCTAACAATTGAATTTCTTCAGCTGTAAAGTCCCTCTGCTCTAATTCTTCTTGTAATTTTCGCAAAGCTGTCCACTTATTTGCTGAGAAATCAATTCTTCCTTCATATCTTTCTTTCAATTCATCAATCAAGTAGCTCATTAGTAACGTTATATCTTG
>JAGLXK010000545.1 GCA_023132955.1 Candidatus Heimdallarchaeota archaeon | reverse complement strand
AATCTGAGGATAGATGGACAAATTGGTATAATCACCTCAGAATGGATTGAAGGAATTTGGTGGAATGATGAGAAAACTAAGAAAGCAGAACTAAAATTCAAAATTGACAGAAATACATCCAATCTTATTTATCAAAGGGCGAAAATGATGGATTTGCCGATTGTGGCTGTTAACTATGGAGCTGCAGAAGGAGAATATTCATCAATGAAAATGGATTGGGGGACAATGATTCCGCTTTGGTATGTAAATGAGATTTACAAACTAAACAAGAAAGAAGTTCCTCCTATTATCTTGATCACTCCATCTAGAGAAATCCCCTGGTCTAATCTTGTTGATTTTGGGAAGATGATGAATGGGGTATGTGTCAATAACAAAATCAAATCAGTTTATATCGCTAGTTGCGATCATGGCCATGCACATGATCCAGACGGACCTTACGGTTATCATCCCGCTTCCAAGGTTTTTGATAATCAGATAACTGAGTTGATTCAAAAAAATGAACTGAACAAAATATTAACTCTCTCACCAGAATTCTTAGACCATGCAAAACCTGATAGTTTTTGGCAAATGCTAATTTTGTTAGGAATTTTAGAAGTTTCAGATCTAAAAAATGATTTGTGTGTTTATGGATGTCCTGAATACTATGGAATGATTGTAGCTGGATTTAAGAAGATTTGATTTCAAATGGATAGTTATATTGGTAAGACTTACATATTTTATTCTGTTTCACTATCCAATAAAGAGAAATAGCTTCTTTAGAGATACATTTTTCTTCTTCATCTTTTCTAACTTCCATGATTCTCTTTCATAAGTTACATGTGGACACAAAACTAAAAATCTGGAGTCTATTTGAAGAATAAAGGAAAGAGAATTTTTGAATCATATAAACCTTCTTTAACAACCAACTGAAAAGACAAACTTCGCATTTATCTCTCCTTTAGTATTCCTAATACTGTTATCACAAATGGTTTTTGTTTACAGTAGGAGAATCAAGAAATACAATAAAACCTAAAAAACCAAAGTAGAACAGATGTACTATCTTTTTCTTTTAGAACTAAATCGGAAATAACAAAATACAATTATTGGAATTAGTACAACTAAAGAGAGAAATGAATAATATATTGACTTGTTCTTGTAGATTGGAGGTTCTGAAAGAGGATAGAGATCTTGTGTGTTAGCATATCCATCAATGTAATAACTTCCTACTACAGTAAAATAATCTGACCAGTAATTACCTTCAAGCGTTTCTTCATCATACCAGGTGTTGTTTTTACCATCATCTCTCGCTTGAGCTGTACCATAATAGTAATTATTATCTAAGAATGTATTATGGTGAACAGTGTTGTTAGAAGAATATTGGTCCAACACCACTCCCCACTTGGTATTATTGACCAAGGTATTGTAGCTAAGTTCATTTCGATCTGCATTTTCAAAGAGTATTCCTATATAGTTTGAATTGCAACTAGTGTTGATAATCTCAATGTTTGAACACCCCACTAAATTGATACCAAAATGCTTGTTATTTGAACTGACTGTACTCTGAATCAAACTGCTAGAACAATAAACCATTGTAATTCCAGTAACTGTGTTACAAAGATATTGATTCTTTATTCGAACATTGGAACAATCTGCGAAGAACAGCTGACCATAAATTGACTTAGTAATTGTTAGCTTTTTTAAACTTGCAAAATAACCAAATTCTTTGTCATTCACTGAATTATTTAAGACAATGTATGTAGTATAATCACTTTTGTTTGGCTCATAAAATCTAAAACCGTTATTATACAGTTTATTATTGGTAACTGTTGATCCTTCAGCCCAAGATAAATGTATACCAAGTAAATCATCATTAGAACAAAGATTGTTGTCAATTGTCACATTCCCTCCATCTGACACAACAATTCCAGTTCCTCTACCCGAACAATGGTTGTTTAGAACAAAAGAATTGTTGGATTCATGAATATTTATATTATACTGAACATTGTCGACACACAAGTTGTTTACAACAACTGTTCTATTACTTTGATATATGCTGATCCCTCCTGAATGATTATTGTTTTTGCATCTATTGTCAGCTACATATGATAATGGAGAATCTTGCACACAAATTCCTCCTATGCTGTTTAAATCACATGTATTGTTATTGATTGTACTCGAGTCACTAAAACGTACATAGATTCCTACCTCCCCATTATTAGAGCAAATGTTATTGTTTACTTGACTTCTTGAGGAATTTCTAACATAAATCCCAAAATAAATATTGAATTTGCATGTATTGTTAATTATTTGAGAGTTTGGTGAATGATAGATTTGAATTCCTCGTAGAATGTTTCCAACACAAATGTTATCCGTTATAACAGTTGTTCCTTTCTTTACAGTATCTATAACTATTCCAGCAATCGAAGCATTTACAAAGCAATTTTGAATTCTAAAATATTTAGTAGTATTATGAATATAAATTCCCTTTTCTCCAGTCGTAGTTATATTGAGGTTTTCTATTACGAAAGGATTTACAGCTGTTCCATCACCTGTAAAACCATAGTCTGTGAAATTTGAATCTTCTGTAATTATAATTGGAGGTGAGTTAACCAAAGAAAAAGAAGAGGGATAAGTTATCCTATCAGCAACACTTGCAATCTGTGTGCTAATGTTACTTGAACATATTAGTATAACTATAACCATTAAGCTATATATTTTGTTCATAGTCTACTTATCTCCATTGTTGTTTTATTTATTGTGGCGAAATACCTTCCTATGATAGACAGAAACTACAAAATACCTTCCTTTGATAGACAGAATCCTTCTCCATAAAAATTCCATTTTTGAGGATTTTGTATACTGTAATCATATAGCGGAACATGAGTGCCAGCATACAATATATATCCTTGAAGTGCAGCTATGTAAATATCATTAAAATCTGCAGTTATTGAACCTTCATATCCATTTGGTTCATCACCATTCCAAGCATAGTTTAGAAAACATTGTGTCCAACATCTGAGATGAGCATCTTCATCTTGAAATGATGGTTGATTGACAGCTGTCGCTGTTGCTAAGAAAAAGGTGTCTGAATTATTAAGTTCAGCAAGTTCGTAACTCATACCAGAAGCGTTACAACAATCAAAGAAGAAGAACACTCTCTCTGCTATTGAGTCTCCCATAATCGTAGCTAATTCTTCATCATATAAATCACCATCTTCACCATTATCACCACTTGTTGCATCGTGTGCAGCTAAAGCCCAACTATTTTCGCTCTGGTTATAGTGCCCTTTACCTGAGAAGATAAATGCTAAAATATCTCCTCCATCTGCGCCAGAAACCATAGTAGTTAAAGCATCTTTGATTGCTTTTTCTTTTGCTGCGTTGTTCTTTAGGACAGTTACATGATCAAAATCTACACCATTTTCATCAGTAAGTTGTTCGTTCCAAGCATCAGCATCATTATCACTGAACACTTCAGGAGATAATTTTTCATAGACTTCAATTCCTACAATGACCGCCTGTTACAACATAGTAAAGTGTGAAATCATATATCCAAGGTTCTCCTATGTCCCTAGCTAAAACATGGACTGATTCAGAAGTATAGTCGGTTTTTGAAACATGCAGTGTCAAGTAATCTGTTGTACTTACATATTCTCTGAATCCGTAATAACCATCCCCTTCAGTTATATAAGTATCTAATGTGATACTGCCTTTTTTCAACTTAACAGTAGCTCCGCTGAGGTTGCCTTCTTCATATGTAATAGTTCCGTTCCATTCTACCCAATTCCAGAACGCAGAAACGTTGTTTGTGTTCAGAACTGAGGACAGCGAAAATATTACAAGGATTAATAATCCTATCGTTTTTACATTTTTATTTACTTTCATTTTTTTCACTGATTATTTTTTTACCACATACAGTGGCATACTTATATTTAGATTTGAGTGTTTAAGGTACTAGAACAATTCATGACAAGTGAAAAAATGAATCTAAAAGCATTGAAATCCTTTTTTCTTTTCATTCCTCTTTCGTTCATGTATAAAGCTTTTATATTAGTACGAAGAAAAAAAATTGGAGCTAGTGACTTTCCTTTGCTTTACTTTCGTTTCACTGATGAATTTAGTTTAAAGGTTTGAGCTAGCTCCATCATTCTTCGGCAATCTTCTGTTATATCTTATTACTTAGTTGAAACCATTGTCGTTCTATGAATTGAATGCTCACATATTTAAACAGATTTCTTTATATAAACATCATTGATACAAACTGAAGGACTATTATCCTGAAAATTTATCAAGAACATCATTCAAGTGAATTTTTTATTCAAAAATCAATTCCTTTTCCCCAATATATTTAAGAAAATGTAATTTTAATTTCTCACCAAATAGGAGTTATGAAAATGAATCATATTGGCAAAGAATTCATGAAAAAAACTCAATATAAATTTGTTTCCAACTCTGATCAGAGTCAACAACTTCCCCAACCTCCTCTCGAGATGGAATATGCTCATAAGATGAGAAGTATAGATTTACCCAAACCTGAAGAGTTAGAAATAGAAGATTATAATTTAAGAAAAGCTATTGAAGAAAGGAAGAGTGTTAGAAAATATTCAGAAGAACCGCTTACCTTGATGGAACTCTCTTGGTTACTTTGGGTAACACAAGGAGTCAAAGAAGTTCAAGGGAATAACTATGCAACACTACGAAACGTCCCTTCAGCTGGAGCTAGACATGCTATTGAAACTTTCTTACTGATAAATAATGTCAAAGACCTTGAACCAGGGATCTATAGATATATAGCTTTGGAACACAAACTAGTAGAATATATTCTTGAAGAAGGAATAGATGATGAAGTGGTTGATGCTGCATATGGACAAAAGATGGTAAAAAATGATTCAGTGACTTTTATCTGGGTTGCAGACATTTATCGGATGTTCTGGAGATATGTTGAAAGAGGATATAGGTATATCCACATCGATGCTGGTCATGTTTGTCAGAATCTCTATCTGGCAGCTGAAAACATCAATTCTGGTGTTTGTGCTATAGCTGCTTTTCACGATGAGCTTTTCAATGATTTATTGAAACTCGACGGTGAAGATCAGTTTGTTATATATCTAGCATCTGTTGGGAGGACAAAATAACTGATTGACAGTAAGAAGAAATTCTACTTTACATTATCTTCAATATTACTAGTATCAGCTTTGCTCTCTGCATTAATAGCAATAGTTGACCCTCAACTTTTGTTAGGGCAAAATATAGTTTTCAGTATCTTAGTGTTTACTCTTTTAACAGTAATTTTTTTCCTACTTGTTCCTCCTATTAACAAATTTGTGATAGATTTGTTGAAGCAAAAACGTATCTACTATATCCTCTCCTCGAGTATAATCTTATTCCTCCCTTTGCTAAACTGGATTTTTGCAACTGAATTCAAACAAGCAATTAACTCCTACCTTATTTGGTATTTTCTACCTACAATTCTATTTATTATCCCAGTATTTTTTGAAAATTTCAGATTTGATTTCCTGTTTCATATAACAGCTGTAGTGTTGTTTGCTATTGGTTTTGATGGAAGATTCACGTCTGATACTCTTTCAGGTTTTAGTTCTTCTGAGTACAATTTTAACGCATTGTGGGTAAGTTCACTAATTCTCCTACTATATTCAATTCAGCTTAAAGAGTTTGAAGAAAAAACAAACTGGAAACCTTCGAAAAAAGGATTATTATACGCTTTAAATTTGAGTGCAATTCTAGCAATCATATCAATTCCTATAGGTCTATTAACTAACTTTCTAGAATGGGCTCCTAATATTTCTGATGTACCCATGATTTTCATCTCATTTATTGGTATTTGGATGACAATTGCCCTTCCAGAAGAAATTATTGCTAGAGGAGTTATCCAGCATCAACTCACTCACAAAGTTGTTAAAAAAGAAGGAAAGTATTTCAAATATTGGAAGTGGGGCATCCTTATTATCGCTTCTGTTATCTTTGGTATAAGTCATTGGAATAATACTTCTCCAGAGTATATTTGGGTCTATATTCTACTTGCATCTATTGCAGGAGTTGCATACGGTATTTGTTGGTGGAAAGGAGGTCTGTTTTCAGCTATACTCATTCATACTCTAGTTGATTGGGTGTGGCAATTATTCTTTAAAGCAACCTAATCATCCCACGGAATAATTTTTAAATAAGTTTTTCATGCTAGAATCTGGTTAATGAGATGGTAAAGAAATATCCTATCTTTGTTCTTTGTGGTAGAGATGAGAAAAAGAGAGAAGTTTTAGAAGATTTAGACCCAAATGATGAGTATAAAGTTAAAGCTCTTTTACCTTTCTTAGGTAAGAGAATTATAGACTGGCAACTAGAGGCTTTAAGAGAGTCTCCTTACTGTGGAGAAATATTCCTTTTAGGTATTCAAAAAGAGATGGCATCATTTGACTTTCCAGTTCATTATGTACCAGTTCCAATGATTTCAACTTTTGGACAAAAACTACTTGCAGGTCTGGAATATGCCAGATCACAAGGCATAGAAGATAATATGTTTGTTGTTTCTTCTTCAGATACCCCTGGCATTACAGTAGAGCCAATAAATGATTTTTTTGAAATACTTGATAAATATCTGGATTATGACTTTATTCAATCTGTTGTCCCTGAAGACGTTACAAGCAAAGAGTTTTCTGATCACCAGAGAGTTGTAGCGAGATTCAAGGATGTATCGGTATATCCTGGAGAACTGTATGGTATGAGTGAAAAGGGAATTAGAACTGGTCAAAAGATTATCGATGAAACTGGAAGCGGAAGACGCAGAATTAAAAAAGAAAACAGAGAAAAAAAGAGTAGTGCTTTAACTCCTATCATCAGAATTGTACGTAGAAAACCAAGAACCTGGCCGTTAATTATCAGATTTCTTCTAGGAAGAATGACTCTAGCAAAAGCAGAAAAGCTTCTTGAAATAATAGGGAATGTCAAAGTCAAAGCAGCAATCATTTATGATGCGGGTTTTGGTATGGACATTGACTTAACAGATGACTACATGAAAGTCAAAGAATATGTAAGTAAAATAAAAAATATTCCTTTTACTGAAGGAATAAGTTGATGATATGAGTTTACAAGGTTTCACTAAAAATAGAAAAAAACTAATAGCGAAATTATATTGGGGATAAGATGAAAATACCTATTTTAATATTTGCCGGAAGAGATGAGGAAAGAAGAGAATTACTGAAAAAATTAGATCCTGAAGGAAAATATAAATCTAAACTGTTACTTCCAATGCATGGTAAAACTGTTCTTGAATGGGTTATTGAGGAGTTTCAAAAATCATCCATGGTTGATGAATTATATCTTCTAGGAGTAACAAAAGAGGACATGGACGTCAAAGGAAATATTCACTATGTTCCTATAGATATACATTCTTCACTAACGGAGAAATTTAACGCTGCTCTGGAATATATAGAACTTCAAGGAAAATACAAAGATTCAGTTATTTTTTGTAGTGGTGATTGCCCAGGAATTAAAGTTGAAACAATCGAAACATTCCTTAATTTCGCTCAAGAAAATAATAACCTTGATTTTATTCTCTCTCTAGTTCCTGAAGAAATAGTAGAAGAAGCTTTCCCAGATTCGGGGAGAGGTGTAGCTAGATTGAAGGGTATCACAGTAATTCAAGGTGAATTGATGATGTTGAGCTCAAAAGCCATCAAAAAATATGGCCATGTGATTGATAGTTTTATGAGATTAAGAAAAAAAAGATCTCTTGGACCATTCCTAAAATTTATTGCTCGCAAACCTTTGGCTTGGTCAAAAATCATCAAAATAGCTAGGGGAAAAGGCACTTTAAACGATGGATTAATCTGTTTTCGAAGAGCTTTTCGATTGACAGTTGCTGCTCCACTAATTAATGATGCAGGTCTTGGTTTAGATATGGACCTGCCTGGAGATTATGAGCGTCTGAAAGATTATGTTAAGAAAACAAAAATGTGATTAAATTAGTTAGGAATGTGAAAAAGATGAAAAAGTACCCAGTTTTCCTCATGGCAGGGAGAGATAAAGAAAGAAGAGAAATTATGAAAGTTTTTGATCCAGAAATGAAATATAAATCAAAATGTCAGCTGGATCTTTTAGGAAAACCTATCATTCAATGGGTAATTGATGAGCTGGAAAAATCGAAATATGTTGAACAAATCTATATTCTAGGGCTTTCGGAGGAAGACCTTCAGCTGAAAGGGAATTTAGAATACATTCCAGTTGAAACAACAGCTGAGGTTTATGATAAGTACAGAGTCGGTTTTGATTATTTGAAAGAAAAGGGAAGATACCATGATATGGTGATAATGTGTGGTTCGGACATTCCTGCTGTCAAGATAGAAAGCATAGATGAATTTCTTCAAGTGGTTTCTGAAAAGGATCATTATGATTTTCTTTGGGGAGTCGTTCCAATAGAAATAGCTGAAGCTGAGTTTCCTGAACCCGATAGAACAGTAGGTCATTTTAAAGATCACAGTTTATTCCCAGGTGACATTTTTGCTTTAAGTTACAGAGCAATTGAAACTGGTGAAGATACCATTCGGCAATTTTCTGATAGTCGTAAAAAAAGATCTTTCTGGACAGTTGTTTGGTTCATAGCTAAGAAGCCAAGAACTTGGTTGAAAATAATTAAAGTGTTCCTTAAAAGAGCAACAGTCAAAGATGGCATTCGTATTTTTGAAATCGCATTCGACTGTAAAGCAGATATTGTAATTATAGATGATCTAGGTTTTGGATATGATATGGATTTGATTCAAGATTATGAAAGGTTAGAAAGATTTGTTGCAAAAGTAAAACAAATTCCAGAGAAAAATTAGATTTTAGCTACTTTTTCTTCTACTTGATTTTCTGTGATTTTTGGTTTAATAAACGAGAATACACCTAGAATTACGGCAAGTATAAGTGC
Organism: Candidatus Heimdallarchaeota archaeon; assembly: GCA_023132955.1. Classification (GTDB taxonomy): domain Archaea; phylum Asgardarchaeota; class Heimdallarchaeia; order Heimdallarchaeales; family Heimdallarchaeaceae; genus UBA460. The sequence goes on along the minus strand of JAGLXK010000545.1, from coordinate 2,803 downwards.
GTACTTGCACATTATGCTAGTCACTGCTCTTGCAAAATAACTATCTACCCAGACCATAATATACATTGGAGCTAGAAAAGATAGATACCCTATTAACACAAATAAACTGGATTTTTTGTCAACCTTGTTTCTACGAAATATTAAGTGCGCAGCAAGAAATATAATGCTATAAGTTATGATACCTACATAATAAACACCATAGTAAAATGAATGATTCCAGGAGTAGACCGCATAAAAAGGATTACAGCTATCAAGAACAACTGATCCGGGAGTTACTAGATAATATAACGAAAAACCTGTGGCTGCTGCAAATCCTACCCAATAATCTGGGTATCTCCATCCAACAACTTTAGAACTTAGAAAGTATCCTAAGGGTGGGAGGAAAGTAATGATTGCGTAAGCTATTCTTCCTGTAATGTTTTCGTTTACTCCTATGCAGATAAGAAATTCTGCTAATTGATACAGCTGTAAAAGGACCAACATCATTGCGATTGACCAAAAGAATGGATGTTTCCTATTAAAGATTATAACAACTACTAGTATGAAAAATTCTATTCCAAAGAAGATAATTGAGAGAGTACCTGGAAGCATTAGATGCTGCTTGTTTGTATATCATATAAACTCTTCTAAACGTCCTGTGGAGACTTTAGCACAATCGTTGCAATGAACAATTTAAAAAGATAACCACATTTTTTATTAGTGGATAAATATCATGAAGAAAAAATTTCCCATTTTGTTAATGTCTGGAAGAGATAAAGATATCCGAAGAGAAATAATGCAAGTATTAGATCCAGAAGAAAAGTACAAAGGGAAATGTCTTCTCCCCTTTCTTGGTAAACCTGTTATTGCATGGGTTGTAGAGGAATTAGTAAAATCTGAATATGTTGAAGGGATATACGTTTTAGGGGTATCTAGAGAAGATATTGATTTTGGTGATCAGGTAGAATATGTTCCTATAGATTTCTTTGCAGATTTACATGAAAAATATCTTGCAGGGTATGAATATCTTAAAGCACAAGGAAAAGAATTTGATGACTACGTTGTATGTATGGCAGATACACCTGCAATAACTGTAGAAAGAATAGATGAATTTTTGAGCCAACTTTCTAAAATGGAAGGTTATGATTTTGTTTTGCCTTTAGTACCTTATGAATTATCCAAAAAATGGTTTCCTGATGCAGGAAGAGTAACAGGTAATTTTCGAGATTATCAAATCTTTCCAGGAGAAATGATGTCATTCAGTGCAAGGGGAATTGTTGAAGGACAGAAGGTGATTGAGGATATAAGTATCTTACGAAGAAAAAGATCATTTTGGGCGGTTGCTTGGTATGTTTTTAGACGCCCAGCAACTTGGCGGAAACTTTTGAAAATTGTTTTGAAGCTTGCAAAATTAGAAGATGCGATAAGGGTTATGGAACTAGCTTTCAAGATTAAAATGGGCTGGATGATAATTGAAGATTTAGGTTTTGGATTAGATATGGATGTCTCTCAAAACTACGAACAGCTGGAGAGATATATGTTGGAAACCAAACTGAAAGGTAAGAGTGTAACTCGTAGTAAAATATGAAATACTCTATCCTTCATTTTTTCTTTTTAAATCTAATCCTTAATTGAGATAATAGAATTCTTCTTTTGTTTTCTTCCTTTTAAGACATAGAATTGGTAAGCTACAAAAAATTCTTAAGAGCAAAATCTAGTATGTTTAATTACAATGAATAGAAAAAAAACAATTTTGACATTGGTTGTATTGGGGTTGTTTATAACTTCAATATACGTAGCTGACGTTTCTAAAGCAGTTTTAGTATCAGATCAGCTTGATTTGGTTGTGGGGACTTATGTAAATGGAAAGCTCCTTTACACAAATTCTACTCTAACTGATCATCTTCTAGGTTATATTGATATCACCGTAGAAGATGCTTTTGTGGCAACAGATACAGGCGATAGTCTCTTTAAAGTGAAAGTAGCCTATGATATCAGTACACATAATACAGATTATTTGGATTTTGGCGATTTTAATTCTATTGAAATGACACATGTAATAGTCAAAACAAACAGAACAGATATTCTCCCATCAGGGACATTATACATGGGAAATGATACTTTTGGTGTAACAATGACTACTCTTCATAACACAACAGTTGTAGGTATGATGGATATAGATAATCTCAAAATCACATTTAACAATGGTACTGAATATATCTATGGTGATGTCGTATCTAGTCCTTTGCTCTCAGCATTGGGTGAATATGCTTTTGGATGGGCTATTTTCAATGGAATTTTTGCAACTTATTGGGATTGGACATTTTTAGCTATCTCACCTCTTGCAAATGTTGGTGATACTGTCAGCTATGATCCAGATCTAGGTATAGTACTTGATAAGCCAGCTGTAATAACTTCAACTGGTGCATCGTTTGATACAATCCATGTGGAGTATCTTGTAGCAACTTATGGATTAGCTTTTGATATTACAACTGCATTAGAAGTATTTTATGATGCAAAGACAGGATTAATTCTGAAAACAATAGAAACCTATGGTTCAGATAAAGTAGAATTCATCCCAGGTGAAGTTAAGAACGTAGTAGGAATTCCCTTCTCAACAACAGCAATAATTGCAGCTTTAACTGTTTTAAGTACTCTAGCTTTAATTGTTAGAAAAAGAAGGACCAAATAATCTCTCCTTCACTCTTTTTTTGCAAAACATTCTTTATAAGCAAATCAATATTATTAATTGCAATGAAAAGAAAAACATTTATGTCAATATTTTTATTAGGATTCCTAATAACTTCAATTCTTGCTGCAGACC
>JAGLXK010000544.1 GCA_023132955.1 Candidatus Heimdallarchaeota archaeon | reverse complement strand
TTCTAGCTGAATGGGTAATAGGTGGATTTGCTTATCTATCTGATCCTAGTTCTAGAAGTGCTTCATCAATGAATGCACCTGAAATACCTGAAGAGTTACAGAATTCATCAGATGAAGATATTAGAAAATTATTAGAAAAATTATAAACTTTCAGTAAGCTATTTATTCTATTTATAAAAAAAAGTTAAAAGCTTTTCAAAAAGTGCTAGATATTTCATACAAGAAAAACCAATTTCTATAATGAGAAAAAGCAAATCAAATTTCTTAAGAAGTTTATCTGCTCCTTCTAACATGTCTCTCTCAAGTTCAGTTTTTGGTTCAGGTAAATTAGCAAAAAAATCTTCTTTTATTTTTTTACTTGTTTTTTGAGCATTACACCATTGTTGAGTAAAATCTTTCTTTAAAATATCAATTTCAGGGAGAGGATTTGCATGTGCAATATCATTTCTCAGTTTGAGAGTATAAGCAAGGGTAGCTTTATCATCACAATTAGACAATTGTTTATAGCTTTCACTGATATACTTTGGCAGATTTTTGTCCATAGAACTAATTAGGCTTTTTAGTTTTTCTATAATTTTTTTGCTTTTCTGGAATTCTTCTATAGTAGAGGGTAATTTTTCTCTTGATGCTTTTTCACATATGTAACAATAACTCTCTTCTATAAACACATCAACGTAAGCATAAAGAGTGAGAACAAAGTAAGCTATGAGACGAGATACAATATTCAACTCCTGCAGAGCTTCTGGAGAAAATAAATCATTCTCATTTGTGTTTTTTGTTTCAGAAGTTCCCATTTGATTTATTATTCTCAGAAGAGATAATGCTTTTGATGCATCTTTTTTCTTCTTTCCTCCTAATTCAAAATCAATCTGTTCCTCTGCTTTCCTGAAGAAGTCTTCGGAAAAAATATATCCCTCATAAACTTTCCTCAAGGAAGTAAATAATTGCATTGAATATGCAACTATAATAAAAGAGAAGAGATCTTTACAGTTATTTTCAAAATTCTTTCCAAATTCTGTTTCAAAGATAGAAAATTTTTCACCATCAAGTAAACTGACAAGATTTACATTAACACGCTCTTGAATGTCATTTATTATTTTCTTAAGGTTGTTAGATTCCATTTTAATACCAAATGATAGTAGTTACATTGCTGAATCTATCGTTAATTTTTTAATGCATTTAAGTTTTGGTTCTTCATTTTGTAATATTTTCATTAGTATAACAATTTTTAATTACTTTTTGGTTTAACATAAAACAAACAAATAATAGGTGAAAATGATGGCAGAAGAAAAGGACTTTGTATATGATGTTATGATTTATTCAAAACAAGAAGAAGCACCTGGTTATCCTTAAGAAGAAGGTTTTGTGATCTATGTCCCAACACATTCTGGTTTCAAACGAGGAGATCTTGTAAGAGTAAAACTCAAAAAAACAGGGAAATTTCCAAAAACCTAAAGGATTAAACTAAATTAATTAGTTTGTTTTTCTAATATTTTTTCTTCTTTTTTACCTTTATTCGACCAAACAGAAAAACCATGTCGTTTTGTAATATTTGCGTTTCATTCCTTACATTTGTTTTACCACAATGTAATACCTATTGTTATTATATCCTGAAGTGATCATGTTATTGATATAAATGTCAAATCAAAGTAAAAAAAAGAAGGATTAATCTTGTTAAGCATATTCTATTTTGTCTTTTTTTCTAGAAGGAGATAAATTCTATCAAAGTTTACAA
>JAGLXK010000543.1 GCA_023132955.1 Candidatus Heimdallarchaeota archaeon | reverse complement strand
GCAGATAATTCTTCAATTGTGGCAGCTTCTAGAAGCAACTTAAAACCCTTGGTTGTTGTCTTTATGACTATTGGATGTTCAAAATGATCCTCTACAAATTTGTTATCTTTAGGAACATAAGGATTCATGTAACTTTTATCCTTATCAATTATTGAAATATTGAAGAATATAGCTTTAACTGTAGTTGGGAACTTATCTATTTTTGTCCCAAAATGATAAACTGCAAAGTCCATAAGCTTGGGATGAACACTGTCATCTGGTTCATCCACAACAAAAATCATCATTTGATCATTTTGAGTAAGAGTGAGAGCTAACGGTGGAAGAGTAGGTTTATCTAAATGGACAGATTTCATTATTCCAATTCTTCTAGATGCTAATACTTCTTCTATTTCAGTTATTGCTTGCTTGATATGGATCTCTGGTTCATGTTCGATTGGTTCTGAAACTTCATATCCTTGATCCATTAATGATAGTTTAAAATCCTCGTTCCAGAATTCCTTTAGCCACTCCCAAGGAAGATAAACTACGTTCTTCTTCCTATACCATGTCTTAGATTCTCTTGCATCCCCATCAAAATAATAGTAAAGCGGATGATTTCTAGAAGATTTTTCCATTATAATAACAGGAACAGCTTTCATTCCTTTGAATTTGTCACAATAAATTGGATCCATTCCTGAATTTAAAGATAAAACACAGCTTAATAGCTTTAGAGCTGGTTCTTGAAGCTTAGCTTCAATTTGTTCATCTGTTCCTCTAAACGGATCAGATGCTTCTCCACTTCTAGCGCGAATAGTTAGGAGCAAATCATCTTTGTACGCACACATGATTACTCTCTTGTAGCTTTCATAGAAATCAACGTTTCTTGTGTAAATATTGCACATCTCAACGGTAAAGCCTTTGTTTTGAAGATATGCTTCAACGAGCTTCATAAAATTTGTTTTAAATAAGCTCATGGAGGTATATCTGTAATTGTTACAGATAAAGTTTATCATTACTCTGTTTGTTTCTCACCGAAGAGAGCTGCTAATAGATCCTCTGTTATCTTAATGGTATTTGATCTTAATTCTTCAACATCCAGTTCAATGAATTCACAGATACTTTTAGGATGAACTATGACATAAAGCTTGTTTTCATTTTTCTTGACTGAAAAAGGATAAAGCTGACATGTCAGTGGTTTGAATTTATGTACTTTGCACAAACCTTTCTCATCAAGAAAAACACACTCATTCACAAATGGTTTTTTTCTTAAAATATAGGCTTTGATTAAACCATTTTTTTCAAGGTTTTCGTTTGCGATAAGAACAGGACTCAATTCTTCTAACATCTGATCAATTTCAAAACCATGATCTTGAATGAGTCTAATATCTGGTTCAGTTACAGGAATATTATTCAACTTACAACATTCAGTACAGTTTGTGCATTCAAAATAGATATGTCTAACTACGTCAATTTCACCGTGTTCATTCACAGTAGCAATTATAGTTCCACTAATATCCATTTTTATTCCCGAATTGACCAAATATCTGCATATAAAAAACTTGTCTATTCATATCTCAAAGTTCAAAATTTACTTTATAACAGCAACAGTTTTAATACTTTTTTTCTCTCATAAATTGTGAGTGAAGATAAAGAAAGTTTTTCCATGAGTTCTTTCTGGAAAACAAATTTACCTACAAGGAACATTTTAGTGACAATCCTCATTGTTCATATTGTTCTATGGATAATTACATTGTCTATGGGTAACATTGTTACCTTCAGAGATGCTATATCTATAGCTGATGAGATATTAGTTGTAGTTGGTCAATATAATTACTTGGTTTTTCAAGGGCATATCTATCAATTAGTTACTTCGATTTTTGTCCATGTAGATCTTCTTCACTTGCTCTCTAACTGTCTATTTCTACTTGTTTTTGGCTTCAAGGTAGAAGAACGATTATTATCCTGGCAATATTATTTCGTATTCATTATTTCAGGAATAATGGGTGGTTTGCTCTCTTTTGTATATGGACCTTATTCTATCTCAGCGGGGGCCAGCGGAGGTGTTTTCGGATTACTGGGGGCAGCTCTTGCTCTTATGTATCAACATGAAAAAACAAAATCATTTTGGGGATATTTGGCATCAGGAGGAATTTTCTTCTTAATAATGTCCTTTGGTAGTCCAAATGTCAATTTTTTTGCACATGCAATAGGATTAGTAACTGGTGCAATAATTCCATTTATCCTTAAAAAAAGAAGACAAACAGTTATTGTAACTTAGTCTTAGTTAGAAATATTCAGAAAGCTTTTTTTTCTCGCTAAGTTCTTTTTTTATTTTGTTAACTGTATCCCATGATTCTCTCACATATGCAGGGAATTTCTTATTTTTTGCATAATATCTTTTCAAAAATTCTCTTGTAATAGGATCAGCTGGATATCCAGAACCAATTTCCTCGCCTATTCTATTGGAGATCTTTTCTATTTCATCATCTCTTTCCTTTTTTGCAATTATCGAGGCAGCAGAGACAACAGGAAAAAGCATATCTGCTTTGTGTTTTGATATTATCTTTGCATTAGAAAATTCAATTTCAAATACTCCCCCAAATCTCTTCTCATTTACATCAGCTGCATCAATATATATTTCTGAAGGGGTTATTTTAAGATCCTTTGCTAACTTCAGCATCATCCTCTGTTCAATAATATTCAGAGTATAGTTCTTTCTTAATTCGTCAATTTCAGCTGCAGAAAGATGTTTGACTTTGTAATCTGCAGCAATAGGAATCAATTGAGAATATAATTCATCTCTTCTTTTCTTTGAAAGTAGCTTTGAATCTTTAACTTTGAGTTTAGTCAATTTGTCTATATCTTTCCGTGATATAGCATACGCACATATTACTAATGGTCCTATAACTGGACCTCTTCCAGCTTCATCAATTCCTACAATAATTTCCTCATGATTTGTAATATTCTTCACCTACTTTAGAAATCGTTTATTATCTGTACCAACTCTCCATATTTTGCATCAGTTTTCAATCCCTCTGGGTCAAATGGTGTTCGAGATGCTTTAAATCCAGCTTCAGTAAGAGCATCAATAATATCTTGTATTTTTATTCCTCTATTCACAGAATGTCGTGTAACTAGAGGAAAGTTATAGAAAAATGGAATTTCATCTATTTCTTCCAAAGCTAGTTTTAGTAATCTTGATATCCTCTTTTCACTTGGTAATTCCATTCCCTTGTTTATGTCGTTCATTAAGAGAAGATATTGCTTATCATTCAACTCGCCCAACCATAGTGGCCCAGCTCTCTCCAAAGGGTTGTCGCAGATTGGACAATGTGATAAAGAAAAGGTTTCTTGTAATGTAAAGGTTCTATAGTAAGAACATTGAGAACAAAAAGATAGTAAACCGATTTGCTGATGCTGACTATTAGCAGCTTCTTTGCTTTTCTCTACTTTTACTTTAATTCTCAAGAAATGCTCATGATGGAAACTTAATATTGGCTTCATTTCAAGACCAAGTCTTCCAGCACTAATGATTACATTGTATAGTAGAATTCTTAACGCAACTTCATGACATAAATAGTGGCGTGTTGGATAAGAATTGTAGATTCTTAAACATGCTTCTGAATACTTTCCACATAGAACTTGTAGATCTGTCGCTGTTGCAAATAGATACCCGGAATTTCTTTTGAGAGCATATAACGATGTTTCAAAGAATTTTATTGGAGAACCAAATGGATCTATATCTATTACATCTATTGATCGCTTCTGTTGTATAATTTTATAAAGTAAATCTGAAGCATCTGAGTGAATTATCTCAAATTTCTCTTTGTTTTCAAGTAATAATGCATTTTTAGAAATTATCTCAATAGCTTTAGGATTTTTATCGTTAATAATCACTTGATTGATTGTTGAAGAGCTTAATTCCTTTAATATCCTGAAACTACGAATCCCAGTTCCAGCTAAAGCATCTACAAAAGTTAGTGGCTTTCCTTGTTTTCTGGAAATTGTTTCTAGCATAAGAAGGGTAAAATCTCTATTTACTGTCATTTTAGGATTATAGAATACTGAAGCATCATATATTCTTTCAGCGTCTTTAATTATTTCTAATTCTGTATTTCCTTCTTTGACTTTCTTCCAACTACCTGTTGTCATTGAATCACCCCAATACACAACTTATGATTCTGATTTGAAGTCTTTAGCTATCAAGTATATTTCCGAACTCTGTTTCCTTGAGGATTTTGGCTTGAATAATTTTACTACATTGAAGAGTTCTTTAACATTCTTTACAAATTCCTGTGTTTCACTCCCCTGGAATATCTTGCAGACAAAAGATCCTCCCATGTATAATACATTGGATGCAAGTTCTAGTGCTCTATGTGCAAGCATGGATTGTATAGAATGGTCCATATCATAATTCCCTGAGATATTTGGGGCACAATCAGAGATTAAAACATCTGATTTTCCAAAGTTCTCTAGGAGAAATGTGGCTAGGTCTTTTCTAAAAATATCCTGAAAAAGGATGGTTATGTTCTTCTCTTTAAATTCTTGAATATATGCTTTATCTATTGCAATTACCAAACCATTGCTTCCAATTTTTCTAGAAGCTACTTGTGACCACCCACCAGGAGAAGCACCTAAATCTACAATTTGCTGACCCTTTTTGAAAATATTAAATTTGTCGTTTATTTCAAAAAGCTTGTAAGAAGCTCGTGATCTAAAACCACTTACTCTTGCTTTTCTTGTATAAGGATCATCACTCAAAGTAATCACATAGATTTATTTGAGTCATTTTAAAAATCATTATTGATAAGAATTGTGTCCTTTTATTTATTACTTCAAGGGTATACGCACTCTATCGTCTTCATCCAGGATATCATATTCAATGAATCTGTAAGATTGTATCTCCTTTGATTCATCTTCTTCAATTAACCATTCATTGTAAAGTCTGCAAGATACAGGATTTACTGGATTATTAATTGCACATTCGCTTATCCTATCACAAATAAAGCAAGGACAGACCATAGTTATCCAGCCAGTTTCTTTTTTCTTTGGAATTGTTAAAACATAGTCTTTAACATTACCTTCTGTAACAGGGACTTTTAAAATTTTATTTGAATAAAGAAGTTCATCTAATTTGCGAATGATAGTCTCATGACCACCAAGGATATCTAACACTTCTCTGTAGAGCAAATTTTTATTCTGAGTTCTGTCAATCAACTCGATTATTTCATCCCCAAGGGCAATACTATAATTTTTCTCCACCTTAATTCTTTGAACAGGCATCATTCTCTTCACACCAGCTGAAAGTTATCGAATCCCTTCACTATCCATTTTGATATCGAAGTACCCAAACAACAATCTTATCTTCTTGTTATACATTCTCCATCAGCATATTTAAGTTTTAACACAGTTCAAGTTTTTTTAAAAATTTCTGAAAAAATTAAAAATTCTAATAAATTTAATTATAGCGACAATAATGGGGAAAGTGAAGTATTTTTAACTTTTTCTTTTTACTGTCTTGTTATACTTCGACGAATATGATTTTTTTCTCTGCCTTACATTAGAAGGTTTTCGCTCAATCACATAAAGCAAAGTATTAACATTAAATGATTCCTTATATTGGGGCTTGATTTTAATGCTTACATAAGGGCATTTAACCGGTCCAAAAATGTCCACAATTTCCCCAATATGTTCCATTCTTTCAGTGACAACATTAGAACCAATTTTGGGAAGTTTTGGGGGATTTTTTAGTATTGCATTTCCTAGATCACTAAAGAACATTATAGTACCAAGCTTCTTTATTCTATCTCGCTCCAATTTAATCAAACTCTTTAATTTATTTGGATCTGGATTTTTGTTTCTTTGAATCGCCAGACTTTTCAACTTTTTTGAGTTTTCTAGATACATTTGCTACTCTTCTAATCAACTCGGTTTTGCTTGTTATTCCTTCGGGATTAACAATGACTCTACCTTCGCTCTCCCACTTATTTTTAGAATATTTTTTGTCTTTTTCAACTTCATATTCCAGCTCTAGATACTTACATGCATAAACTATTTTTGATAAATTGCATTGATCTACTGCTTTATTCTTAGAAACTTTTCTACCCTGTTTACGTGTAAGTTGTTTATTGAAATATTCTGGGTAGAGAACAAAATAACGCTTTTTGCGCAACATAATATAGCCTTATTCGAATTGTTATTAAAATATTTGGAAGATTTACTATTCTTCCTTACGTTCTATCAATATGCAATTGATATTACCATGTTGGCCAGGTCTGCTTGTAACTATTGCTTTACCTATTTCTGTATCTAAAACACAACCTTTAGTAATAATTCTTCTTCTTGCGTATTCACGGTTTGCCTTGTTTTCAAGAACATTAAGTATTTTGACTTTCTGTGTGATACCTGTTGATTGGTCTATAACATTAGCATGTTCCTCTACTAGAGTTCGATATTTGAGATTTCCACCACGTGTTCTAATTGGTTTGAGTACTCTTGAACCAAGTTGGGTTTCAGCTGGATATCTACCCATATCTCTTTTCTTCTTTGAAGCTGCTCTTCGGATAAGACCACCTGATAGTTTTCTTCGTGAGCGTTTTAACCACTGATATGGCATAGTGTTATTTCACCTTGGAACTCATCCAAATTGTTCAAATATAAGACTTTCCATTTTAAAGTTATTAGAAGATATCCAGTTTGTGACAATTTGATATTCCAATAAAAATGAGAAGTATTCCATTAATACTAGGGAAAAATCTAAAAGTCACAACACCATTCTATACCTATGAGAAATAAACCATTCATCATTTTTCTAGTTTCATTTCTTATTCTTCCCTTACCCATGTTATTTCAAACAGATGCATCTCTAACGGGTTATCAGATGAATCCCTCGACAGTACTCAATTCAAGTACGAGTTCGGATGAGACTAGTTTCTCTATAATAAAAGCTAGTAATATCCTCGAGGATCAACGATGGAAATTTCCTATGGAACAGAACCAAATTTACAAAGACTTGATGAAATTTGACGGAAGAGCAATGATATCATTTTTCTCATTTGATGAAAGGGATATGTTCATTGAAAATACCATGAAAAGCGGTACATTAATTGAAAGAACTTTCAAATCAATTCCTGCTGTATCAATTATATATACTGAAGAAACCTTACAACAATTGGGATTCAATAACCTAAGAGTGAAATATGTATATCCAATTGGAACATATGATTTTCAGATTCCTCAGAATGTTGATATGGATATCTCAGGATTGATGGATCTTAGTGTTCTTCGTCAAGCTCTAGAAATAGATGCAATACATGAAGCTGGAGTGACAGGATATGGAGTTCGTATTGCATTATTGGATAGTGGCTTAAATGCATCTGTAGCACCAGCTTTAAACAGTTTAAGAAACTATGATGAACCTAAAATCGTAATTGATCTGAACTTAATTCCAGCTTTTGAAGACTCAGACGATCTTTCAGGTCACGGAACCCATATTGCTTCAGTTTTAGCGGGAAATGGAAAATATAGAAATGAAGATGGTACTATAGAACTAACAGACGATTATGGAATTGCACCTGATGCTCAATTAATCAACATTAAAGTTCTTGATAAAACTGGATATGGAAAAGATGAATGGTTAATAATAGGTTTTGACGAAGCAATCCAACAGAATCCTGATTTGATTTCAGCTAGTTTAACATCTGTTACTTTTGCTGAAATGGGTGATCCAATTGAAGAACTAATTTATGAAGCAGCAGAACTAGATATTCCCGTAATTGCTTCTGCTGGTAACTATGGTCCTTCAGGAGCTTCTATTGGTGCTCCTGCAATCTGGGATCATGTTATTTCTGTTGGTGCATCTGAATATATGGATAATCTCGCAATATTTACATCAAAAGGTTTGAATCGCAACTTTTCTGTTGGAATAGACATATTAGCTCCAGGTATTGCCATTCAAGGAAGTGATGCTTCAACTGGTGGTTCAAGATGGGTTTCAGGAACTTCTGTTGCTGCACCTATTGTTAGTGGCGTTTTTGCTTTATTAATAGACGCTTTCCCAGGTCTTGGAGTTCATAAATATGAAGCAGCAATTTTAGAAACCGCAGATGATATGAATTTCCCAATTATTTACCAAGGAAATGGTATGGTTAATCCTTTAGCAGCTTATTATTACTTAGATTCTTATGAAACTCTTGGACTTTTTACAATATTACCAAAGCGAATTTCTCCAGTGAATGAGTATTTTTACTCATGTGTAGAGGGGGAAACTTCTGAATTTATCATTAAACTAATCTCATCTTTTGATGGACAAATTAGTACAACTCTCACAGGAGATTCGCAATTCATTGAATTATCAAATCAAATAGATGTCTCTATAGGTTGGAATCACTTCGCATTTAACATCTCAATTCCTCTAAACACACCTATAAGAACTATTACCGCAGGAATTTTGTTTGAGAATACTGATGGAATTATTATAACCATGAGTATTTCAATTCAAACAAGATATTTAGGTGGGACAGTTCTATTCGATAACTCTCATGAAAATGATACAGAAAACAGATGGTTTGATGCATCTTCATCAGTGGGGACACACAATTATCTTACTCGAATTTTGAAAGATAGAGGTTTTCGTATACGCAATCATTATCAAGGAAACTACTCTTTTACAAATATTGATATTCTAGTCATCTCAGATCCTGAATTTAATTTTACTTCAGAGGAGTTAGATGATATCCAAGATTTTGTTACTAGTGGTGGTTCCCTACTATTTTTGATTGACAGTATTAGATTTATTGATGCTAAATCTATAGATAATGAACCATTAATTTCAAGCAATTATTATGCATGTGATGAATTACTAGAACAGTTCAATATGAGTGTAGGACAATCAATACCTATTACTTATGTTCCCTATGAAGCACAAATTATTGAAACAGAAAATTTTGATGTAGATTCTTTTATGTTTTGGGGAAGACCGGTCTTTTTCTCGGATAATCCAAACGAAAACAACACCGTTATAGCGACATTTGAGACTGTTATAGACAGTGAAAAATATACTTTTAATGCTGCAATAGCAAAGGAATATCACAACGGAAGAGTAATGGTTTTTGGTTCAGGATACCCATTTACAGATCATGGTTTGTTACCAGATTCCTACGAAAGTAACCCTTCAAGAGCTGGATTAGATTATTCATTCAAAGATATTTTTGGTTTGGATGATAAAAACTCTCAATTAGTGAATGAAACATTCAATTGGCTTATTGATACTCATAGACCAGAGTACATAATAAAAAGTACTCCAGAGGAAACATTCATCCGAAAACCAGTATCTGTTGGTGTTCAAATCAGATTCAAGAATGGAAGTTTCTATGTAAGTGGAAATAACAAATTGAATGCAACTCTAATGTACCCAAATTTAGTATTTGAAAATCTTGAACTAGTCTATAATTCAACATCGAGTCAATATGAAATTACTTTTACGCTAGAGGAGTATGGATTGAATATTTTATATATTCCGCTAAAATTCACAGATTATACTCCCTCAGATGGAAGATTTGAAATCTTAAATAATGTTCAGTTTTGGGATCAATTGAGTACAATTAGATCTATTACTAATTGGGTTATAGCTATTTTGTTTGTCTCTTTAGCTATGGTTCCTGTTATCAGATTCAGATTCCGAAAAATAACGACATAAATCCATATTTTTTTTCTCATTTCGTGTGTGCAAGCCTTTGCACAGCGTTTTACGAAAGGTTTATATACTGTGCAAAATATATACACATGTGGATAAAATTTACACACCGCCTCAAAAGTGATTACAATGAAAAGGGAAAAACTACCAAAAGGATCAATCGAAGTGATTGACTTATTAGGGAATAAGGGAGCATTAACACAAAAAGAGATAATTGACAGTTTGAAGGAAACCAAACCACGAGCAATTAGATATACCGTTAGACAGTTACTAGAAAGAACTGTACTTGTAAACCGTGCTAATTTCGAGGATATGAGATCTTCATTAATAGGACTCAACCCTGAAATGGACAACAATTTGAAGGATTTAATAACTCTAAGTAAGGAAAGAGTTATTGCTCTAGCTTAGTACATGAGAAATAAGATTATCATCAAAATCTTTTTTATCTCCTAATTTTCAGTTTTTATGGAAAAGAGATGACAATAAAAATCATAGCTAATATTTCAGGATTCTTTGTATTCGACAATCAAGATAAATTGATTGAGTTTACAGCTTATGAAAAGAACCCTGAAAAAATTGCTGAAAAGATCCACAACTTATCGAAATATACTATTTCTGAAGAATTAGAAGAGGTTTTTTCTGACTTAAAGGAAGAAACTATTGAAACTAATTCAGCTGACGTTCAGAATTTTTCTAGAAGCAAGGGAATAAAGAGTGAACTCATTATTAAATCTGAAAACTATCAAGCTGTAATCTCAAAGATTCCAGAAATCCTTATTCAAAAGAAGTATATCAAAGACGAAGCAGAATATACTGCACTATTGAAAGATGTTAGCATAAATCTTTCAAAGAAAAGCGTTGCTTATAGTTCTCAAAGAATTGATAAAAACGTAGTACATGCAATTTTATCAATGGATGACATAGATAAAACCACCAATCTTTTCTCATCTCGAATAAGAGAATGGTATGGTGTTCATTTCCCAGAAATTTTGAAAGAAGTACAAAATCATGTAACTCTTTGCAAAATCATCACTGAAATTGGAACAAGACAGAAATTTACAGAAGATGATCTCAAAGATTATGGATTCTCTATAGAGAGGAGTAAGAAACTTGTTCAATTAGCATCAAAATCCATGGGAGCATCTTATGAGGATAAAGATTTGCGTCCTCTACAAAATATGGCGAAAAGAACTCTCGATTTATATGAAGAACGAGAGAATTTGGATAGTTGGATAGAAAGAGAGATGGGAAGAATTGCTCCAAATATGAAAGCAATAGTAGGGTCTTCTATCGCTGCTAGGTTAATTGCTTTAGCTGGAGGATTGAGAGAAATAGCTATGAAACCAGCAAGTACAGTTCAGTTATTAGGTGCTGAAAAAGCTCTTTTCAGAGCATTAAAAACTGGAGCTAAGCCACCAAAACATGGTATTATCTATCAAATGCCCGAAATACACAGCTGTCCATGGTGGCAAAGAGGTAATATATCCAGAGCTATTGCTGGAAGACTCACAATTGCTGCTAGAATAGATTTCTTTCAAGGAGAATTCATGGGAGACCAACTGCGAATTGAAGTTGAACAAAAAATAGATGAAATTAAAGAGAAATATAAGAATCCCCCTGAAGGCAAACAACCTCCGGTTGATAGAAGTTTTCAACCCTCTCAACCAGGGCAAAAACGCGGAAGCTACAAAGGTGGTCAAAAGGGAGGTCAAAGAAAGCCTCAATATAAAAAACCCTACCAAAAGAGGAGATAAAAATGTCAAACCTAGAAAATCATAAATTTGGAAATTTGTTTTGGGTAACTACTAGAGACGGAAATAAGAGATTAGCAACGATTAATGCTGATCCTGGTAAGAAAGTATATACAGAGAGATTATTAACTGAAGAAGGAATCGAATATCGGACTTTTGACCCCTACAAAAGCAAACTAGGTGCAGCTATTTTCAAGAAACTTAAAACATTCCCTCTAACCAAAGGCAGTAAAATTTTGTATTTAGGTGCCGCTTCTGGAACAACCGTATCTCACATTTCGGATATTTTAGGCGATGAAGGTTCAATCTTTGCAGTAGAATTTTCTGCTCGATCAATGGGAGATCTCATAGTTGTTGCTGAAAGAAGGAAAAATATTATACCGCTTCATGCAGACGCAAGATTTCCTGAAGAGTATAGCAACATAGTTCCCCAAGTAGATATTGTCTATGAGGATGTTGCTCAACCATCTCAAGCAGAGATTCTTGATATTAATGTTAAAACCTACCTTAAAGATGGCGGATATTTCTTTTTAGCTGTAAAATCTAGAAGTATTGATGTAACCAAAGATCCAAAAATAATATTCAAAGAAGTAATTGATAAGATTGAATCTTTTGGTCTGAAGATTATTGAAACAGTAAATTTAGAACCTTACGAAAAAGATCACATTATGATTGTTGGGCAAAAGTAACTGCTCAACTTAACTTTCTTTTATATTCGAATATTTTTTAACCCAATTTTTAACTAAATCAAAAGCTTTCTTCATCTGATTAAGTTCATCTACAGTAAAAGTTGGTATGTTTTGAGTTAGAGGGTTATCAGAGTCTTCAACAATCATTATTGCTCTTCTTTTAGTCAAAGTAGCTATATCTTGGGTAAGAATTGCGCGTTCAGCTATATTCTTTTGTTGAAGATCGTCTACACAGACTAGAATGTTCATCCCACTATGAATATCTAGGTTTTGTTGCTCTCCAAAAGCATCAAAAGGAGATTGACGAGTCCAAAATTGAGTAAAAAAGCCCAATTCTTCAAGAATTCCAGATATTTCCTCCTTAAAATTCGAAAGATTTTCAGTTGAATATTGTGGTCTTGTTTCTTTCTCAATGTCAATATTGAAGATTTTGATTCCTTGTGCTACCGGGGAATCTAATATTTCTTCCAGTTTTGCTGCTGTTGAAGGAGTTGGGTTTATGGAATGCTCATATTCGTAAATTGTTCTTCTAGAAACTCCCACAAGATGTGCTAAATCTGCATAACTCAGATTTTTTTCCAGTCTTGCTTGACGGAGTATTTTTCTGTTAATTTGAACAAAATATCCACCTTTACTACAATATATAATTGGAGGTACTCCATGAGAAATTAGATTGGTAAAAGTTTCACTACTAACAACAGGAATACCATACCTTAGTAAAACTAAGCCATCATCAATTTCTGAAAAACGTCTTCCTCGCTCACCTATAATTAAAGGAGATGCATTAAGAAAGGTTGCAATGTTCTTTAGTTCAAAAGAATTGTCACGGTTGAAATTATCAATATAGGGTTCAACTTTGATAATAATAAGCTGGTCTCTTTTTTTAGCAATAATATCAAAACAGGCTTTACTTCCTTGAGATAATTTAGCAATACTATATCCATTAGTATGGAAAATTTGTTCTACATCAGATAGAATTGCTAAACGATTGCTTTGAGACATATTCCAACCTGTAATTTGTTTTCTAAAAAATATCAAGAAGAAGCAAATATAAATTTAGCTTTGTAAACAAACAATTTGTTAGCTTACAATTTTTTTGACATATAGGGGCCATCCTTTGCATATCCTTGTTTTTGATAGTATTCTCTTACTCCAACACCAGAAATTACTGAAATCTTAGAATAATCTTTTTCTTTCCCAATTTCTTCTGCTCTTGAAAGTAACTTTTTTCCATACCCTCTATGTTGCCATTGTAGGGAACCACGTTTCAAAGCCTGCAAACCTCGAAGTTCCCCATATACATGTAGTTCTCTTACAATAATCGTAGATTTGTCAAACTCTGGACGAATAATGTTATCACTTAGCTCTCTTAATCTTAAAAATCCAATAAGGGCATCACATTGTGTCTCTTCAAAAGATAGAAAATGTTCGACTCCTTCACTGGCTTCATATGACCGCTCAATTAACTCAATCTTTGACTGATCTATTTTTATTCCTTTTTTATAAATGATATGACCTACTTCTCTGCAACGAATACACTGGCATTTCTTTCCTTGTTTTTCGAGAATAGCTTGAATATCTAATCTCAAATCACTCTTATTTGGACCTGCAGCTATTTGATGTGCAGGTATGTCCCTAAGCACTCTCTTGATTCTTACATAAGGAGGAATTAATTCTTTTATTTTAGCAATTAAATTTGCAGCAGATTCGTTAGTTAAGGGTTCATATTCTCCATTTTGAAAATCTTGGAAAAGTTTAGTTCCAGGAATTACCATGGTTGGGTAGATTTTAAGCTCATCAGGTCGGAATCTAGAATCATTAAACAGAATTTCAAAAGACTCAATATCTCTCTCGAATGTTGATCCTGGAAGACCAGGCATCATATGTGCAGTAACCTTAAGTCCAGTATCCTTGATAAACTGAAAAGCTGCAACCGTTTCTTTAACTCCGTGACCTCGCTGCATTTTTTCTAGAATATCATCAAACACAGACTGAACCCCAATTTCTAATCTTGTAACGCCATATTCGATAAGATGATTAATTTTCTCGTGATTTATCTGATCAGGTCTTGTTTCAGCTGTTAAACCGATACATCGGTGAGCAGCTGTTTCATTGAGTTTATGTGCTTCTTTAATGTCTTTGGAATCAATTTCATTAAAAGCATCAAACATTCGTTGAATAAACCATAATTGATATTCAACAGGTTGGTTGGTAAAGGTTCCTCCCATGATGATAGCATCTATTTTCTCAGTTGAGTGACCTATAGATTCAAGTTGTTTCATTCTATCAGTTACTTGAAGATAAGGGTCGAAATTGTTTCGAATCCCCCTCATAGTTGTAGGTTCATATCCAGTATAACTTTGAGGTTTCTCAATTTCTGGGCCCCCAGGGCACATAATACATTTTCCATGAGGACACTCCCATGGACGTGTCATTGTAGCTACAATCGCGACTCCCGATAAAGTTCGAACAATACGTTTTATAAGAACAGGAAGTAGTAACTCTCTTTCTTCAGTATCACAAATTGCTAAAATTTCACTGTTCTTCGGAAAATCTTTCAGTTTATATTTTTTAGCAATATCACGTTTGACTTGATCCAGAATTTTTCTATTAGGCTCCTCTAAAATTAATAGCCTTTCTTTAATTTCAACTAGAGCTTTATCTCGATCAATCATTTGAAAACAGTTTTTCAATAAATAGAAGATATTATCTGGAACGACGTTTAGCTCCCATGCTCTGAGCTTGACCAGCGTAACGACCAAGAATAACACGTTTAACATATTTGTTTCTTAGACCCCTTCTGGGAATAGGACTGTGTCTTTCTTTTCCTTCAACTTTGGGAGTTTGCTTTCTAACTTTACCTGCTTTTTGGAGCGATCCGTGACCCATTTAATCACCTTTCTTGTCTACTTTAGTGGTCGAAAGCACGTTTAAAAACTTATAGTTTTTGGTTCAGAAAAAACGCTACAATAAGCGATTCAGCGTAGATTCATATTTAAGCACGAGAAAGTAATTCATCGGTTTATATATCAAATGTAGCATTAGTAGTTGAAAACAACTAAGGTGTAAAACTTGACATGGAAAATGGTATTCAAAATCTATGCTGAAGAAAGTGAGAAAAAACTTGAATTGACTAGATACAAGTTAAGTAATATAATCAATGTTAAAGAATTTCTACAGAATTTCTTTGAAGAACAGAGAGAATGGTTAAGAGAACAAAGCAACCTAGGGAAAGGTTTAGGGTATGAAATTGTTTTTGTTGATGATGAAGGACAAGATTTACCGATGAAAAATCTGTATGAACTCTTGCATTCAAAGGAGGATCTCATCTCCTTTTTTAGTATGACTGCTGACACAATTGGGGATTTATTAGCTGAAGGAATTAGCTAAAAAGAATTTAACTGTGTATTCTAATAAGAAAAAGTACGAAAATTGAGAATTAAAAAGTACAATTAAAAAAGGAATAGGAAGTAAGACTTCCGCACATAAATTTCCTTAATCTTATTTCTTTGTGGAAAGATATTTTTCCTCAATTTCATCAGTATTTATTTCATTTAATTTGCAATATCTTTCAGTTAATATGGGTTCATGATTGCCTTTCACAAGTGCTCCTTCGAAGTAAATCTTACCGAAGTATAAAGGATTTATGAGTATTTTTTCAATCTCTTCGATGCTTAGTTTTGTGGCATCAGAAATCTCTTCTACGCTCCTATTTTGTTTGTATAACCATGATAACACAATTTTAACTTTCATTGCTTCATCTTCTTTGATAATTAGTTTGTCTTTCTGTAAATGATACCCAAATGGAATCAAATCACCATCGACATCTTTCAAAATAATTTGGATGTTACCACCTAATTTCTTGATATCTTCTGGAATCCCTTCTGGCGCAGGTTCAGATTTATATTCTGGTTCAGAAACAATTTGCACTTCCTCAGCTTCATCTTCAGCTTCTTCAACCACTTCTTCCACAATATCTTCAAGAACCTCTTCTTCTACTTCTTCATCTATTTCATCAAGAATTTCTTCGACAACATCCTCTACAGCTTCTTCTACTACTTCTTCAACTGCTTCTTCTTCGATCTCTTCTATTTCGTCTTCATCTTCTGCAATTTCTTCAAGTTCCTCTACAAGCTCATCTATTTCTTCCTCAGGTTCTTCTTCGAGTTCTTCTTCGAGATCTTCTTTTTCTTCTTCACTGAACTCTTCTACTTCCTCCTCAAGCTCTTCTTTGAGTTCTTCCTTTACTTCTTCACTAAGCTCCTCTTCAGCTTCTTCTAGTAAATCATCTTTAGATTCTTCTTCCATTTAAAACACTCCTTAAACATAAATGACTAGTTTTAGCTATAAATATTTATACAAAAAGGCCATAAACCTAATTTCTAATAACAAGAATAATATTTTCTAGATTTTAGTTTTTTTTCAGAGAATTATGGAACAAGTGAAACATCAAAAAAACTCATGAAAAACAAAGAAAAGTTAAGAAAAGTTGAAACCCCAAAGGGTTTTCTGCACTATTCTTGGAATGGAAATCCTTCTGAACATGGATATGCAGGTTCAATAACTGCAGATTTCGATTATATTTTCATAGATGCATGGTGGTGGTATAATCATTATGTAGGGTCAGTTAATTACTACAACGCAAACCAAACTCCAACAAGATGGAATGATTATGGAAATGGATTCTGTTTATCAATAGAGGGCATCACACCACAATAAATAAAATAACAAAGGGGATAAGTATACAATGAATAAATTATATCAAATGTTTATTTTAGTTATATTAATAAGCTCAACTGAGATTACTGTTCAGAATATAATTGTTTCAGAAAGTACTACTTATCCCTATTCTTTTTCTTACTTAGACTCATTACCAATTAT
>JAGLXK010000542.1 GCA_023132955.1 Candidatus Heimdallarchaeota archaeon | reverse complement strand
GAATTATTGAATCAAGGACACTCATTTCAATCAGAAACAGATACAGAAATAATCCCGCATATGATAGAACAACTGGTGAAAAAAGAAGATTTTTCATTGAAAGAAGCCATAATTCAAGTGGTCAGAAGACTTGAAGGTACATTTGCAATATGTGTTGTATCTAGCATAGAACCTGACAAAATCTTTTGTGCAAAACGAGACAGTCCGTTGGTTATAGGAATTAATTCAGATAGAATGTTTTGTGCATCAGATATTCCTGCATTTCTAGACAAAACACGAAAAGTGGTTCTCTTACATGATGATGAATTCGTTACTTTATCCTCAGGAGGATATGAGATTATAGATTTTAACACAATGGAAACTATACAGAGAAAACCACATACAGTTTCTTGGAAACCAGAAATGGCACAAAAGGCAGGGTTTCCACACTTTATGCTGAAGGAGATACATGAACAACCAAACTCCCTAGCAGATTATATTAGAATAAAACAACCCTCACTTAACAAAATTGCTGATAAAATCTATAATGCAGAGAAAATCTTTCTTTTAGCAGCTGGAACAGCTCACTATTCTTCTCTAACAGGAGAGCATTTGATTAGAAAGTATGCAAAAAAATCTTGTAGTTCAATCATTGCCTCAGAATATGATTCGATTATTAGTTTAATTGATGAAGATACAGTAATCTTACCTGTGAGTCAAAGTGGGGAGACAATGGACACAATAATGGCAATCAAGAGTGCGAAAGAGCTAGGTGCATCAATACTCTCAGCTGTTAATGTAATCGGGAGTACAATCACTCGTCATTCTGAAGAAGTATTGTATTTGTATGCAGGACCAGAGATAGGCGTAGCAGCAACAAAAACTTACACTGCTCAAACAATTGCAATGTGGGATATAGGTTTGGAACTTGGAAAACTCTCAGGAGAATTAAACAACTCCGAATACTCTGCAGCTAGAAAGCTGTTCCAAGAAATACCTACTGTTGTCAAACAAACCATTGTTAGAAATGAGTCAAGAGCTAATCATATTGCTTCATGGTTTGCTAAGAAGAACAGTAGTTTCTATTTAGGAAGAGGATTAAATCTACAAACAGCAAATGAGGGGGCACTTAAGATGAAAGAAATAGCCTATATTCACAGTGAATCATATCCAGCAGGAGAATCAAAACATGGACCAATAGCTCTAGTGGAAGAGGATTATCCAGTGGTTTTCGTAACTCCAAAGGATTATACACATAAACGAATTATTGGTGGCATTATGGAAATGAAAGCAAGAGGTGCGGCAGCAGTAGTGGTGATAGAAGAGGGAGACAAAGACATAGAAGAATTGGCAAAATGGAAGTTTGAAATACCTACAGGATATTCCGAAATGTTTTCGACAATACCATACGTGATTCCGCTACAACTACTAGCATACTATGCAGCTGTGAGAAAAGGGTGTTCTGTCGATACTCCAAAAAACCTCAGCAAAACTTTGACAGTTCTTTAAAATTACTAAATAAGAAAAGGATATAATTAGGAAAAGACAAAGGTGTAAAAGAAAATGAAAGCAGTAATTCTTGCAGGTGGTAAAGGAATTGACCTTTTTCCACTCACTCAAACTAGACCCAAACCAATGATTACACTTCTTGGTAAACCTATTCTAGAATATTTGATTAAAGAATTAAAAGAAGTTGGTTTAACTGATATTTTAATAGTTACAGGATATAAGGGAGAACAGATTAGGAATTATTTCGGAAAAGGTAAAGATTTCGGTGTTTGTATTCATTATGCAGATCAAGGAGATAATGAGGGTATAGTTGCAGCAATATTGGCTGCAGAAGAATATATCAATGATGATTCAAGATTTTTGCTCTTATTTAGCGACATTGTTTCTGAGAAGGGTCTAATTCAGAGGACTCTCAATGCCTATGAAAATACTCAATCTGATATGACCATGACCCTTACTCTTCAAGGTGATACAGGAAATTTTGGTATTGTTGAAATAGATTCTATGGGAATGGTCAAGAAAGCAGGCATCAAAACAGCTGAATTATCTTCTCGCAGCAAATATGTTGATGCTGGCTGTTTTATCATTAAAACAGAAATTTTTGAAGAAATAAGAAACGGTGCTTCCTTAGGAAAAGCTATCAACAATCGCATAGAAAAGGGTGACAAAGTAGCAGCAGCTATCTGGGAGAAAGAATGGATAGACATCGGAAAACCTTGGAATATCATTGAAGCCAACAAATTACTTCTTTCAAAAGTTAAAGAAACCAGAATCGCTAAGGATGTTATCATAGGTGCGAATGTTGAATTGAAAAATTCAGTAATTATTGAAAAGGGTACAGAAATTAGTGCTGGTGCAGTTCTCAATGGTCCACTTTACATTGGTCCTAATAGTTACATTGGAAATAATACTCTCATTCGCGATCATTGTTCTATAGGTGAGGGGTCAATCGTAGGTTTTGGAAGCGAGGTTAAGAATTCAATTCTTTTTGAAGGAGCTAAAATCTTTGGTTTGTGTTATGTTGGCGATAGTGTAATAGGTAAAAATACTATTTTGTCTTCAGGAGTGATCACAGTAAATACTGAAACACCACGAAGAGAGATTGAGATGGATATCGGTGGAAAAGCTCTATCTACAGGTTTCACTAAACTTGGTGCCATTATTGGAGATAACTGTGAGATAGGTGTTAATTGTCTAATCTACCCTGGAAGAAAAATCGCTTCAGGAAGTGTTGTTTCTCCTGGAACTTCAGTAGAAACTGATATCGAAAATAAGAGTTAATCCTATAAGAAATCTTAAAGAAAGAAAAAAGAAAGTAAAGTGTATCTACTTTTTCGATTTTTTAGTAACCAAAGTCAGTAATTTCTAACAGGGTAATTATCTGTAACAACATAGTTCTAGCATGGGCTGGGCAATTAGGATCTTGCGATATTTCATCAAGGATTTCAATTGCGTTGTTAGCTTTCACTGCTAAACTTAATTCTGGATCTGGTTCTCTTATTATCTCCAGCGAATTTGTTGCTGCTCTTCTAATATTCCTTGGGACTGTTGTATCCTCACTTATTCTTTCCAAAAGCTGTACTGCTTCATCTATTTGTTCGAGGGTCTCATCGTTCATTTTAATACCCCTTTCAAAAGTTATGGTCAGTATCATGTCTTA
>JAGLXK010000541.1 GCA_023132955.1 Candidatus Heimdallarchaeota archaeon | reverse complement strand
GTTAGGATTTCTCATGATTCAATTAGGAATATTATTGAAAGTTTATCAAAACGTGAGATATGGTCACGGATTTGCATCTTGGGGCGCTCCTCTTTCATTATCTATAATTTATGTAGGTATTTTTACCATGCTTTACAATATCATTGTAGGAGTGAACGGAATATATTGGCAGGCATTTCATTTTACACTTAAACAGTTACCATCTGCGTTTGTATATCTGGTCGGACTAGTCCCAGTATTGTTTGTTTTAGAGTATCTTCATGCTAAGTCTGATGGAATTATGGATGCAATTGACCACATTATTGCACTAATATCAAACACACTTTCATTCAGCCGAATTATGGCACTCTTGCTTGTTCATGCAATCTTAAGTGGATTACCATTTACTTTAACTGGGGTGGATTTAGTAGCAGGCGTATCAACATTTTCAGGGGTATTCCTAGACGTAGCGCATATTGATTTGTCACACTTTGCAGGAGGATTAATACATGGGCATTATGTTTCAGCTCTTAGTATCTCTTGGATATGGTGGGTCGTAGGAATTCTATTGGCAGTATTCATAATATTACCAATAGAAGGATTATTATCATTCCTTAACACACTAAGGCTTCACTGGGTTGAATGGTTCTCTAAGTTCTATTCTGGGGATGGTAAAGAATTCCTTCCCTTAAAAGAAAAACTTGTTTCAATCAATTTTGTCAGGCAAAAAGGTAGTTAAAATGTCACTTGGAGATATCAGTTATTTACTAGGTAGAGCGCATGGGGCTGTTAGTAACTTCTTAACCAAATCACAAATAAGCTTGCTTTTATCTTCTAAGAATCTTAAAGAATTAAGAGCTGCCTTTACTCAAACAGCCTATAACAGCATTATTGGAGACCTTAATTTTGAAACACAGATTTCTGATGTAGCTAGAAATCTTAAAAATTCTTATTCTGAATTATTGACTAAATTCTACAAACAGTCAGGATCCTCAGTTAAGAAGAAAATTAGAAATTACAGTGAGAGATATCACGTTGAAAATCTTCGTATAATATTTCAAGGCATAAATAGAGAAATGAAGCAGGAAGAGATTTTATCCCGTTTGGTTCCAGTTGCTGATTATTCAATCGATTATTATTCGAAATTACTTAATAAGTCAATTGAAGAAATAATTGTTAACCAAGATAATCAGACTCTGCGAGAAGACCTCAAATTAGCAAATGAAGAATTTAAAGCAACTGGAAGATTTACTCCCCTAGAATCTGCAATAGATCAACATATCTATAGTATGCTACCTAAAGTATCAAAGCATTATGAAACATATGTTAATATGAAAAACATCTTAGCTTTATGCCGCTGTATAGCTCTAAACGTACCTGCATATAGATTCATCCAACGCAATAAATTCACTGTAAAGGGATTGAAGGCAACAAGTATTCAAGAAGTTCTAGAAACATATAACTATGCTCCTTATCGAACAGTCTTTTCTAAATATATTGGTGTTAAAGAAGTTCCATTACATGATTTGGAATTTGCAGTTGAGAGATACTTATTAAATTACTGGAAAAAGACATTCCGTTATGGAACAGTTCTGCAAATGGATGCATTAATTGGTTTCTTTGAATTGAAGCTCGCTGAGACAATGGATATAATCAGAATTATTGTCGGAATTAGTGCAGGTTTTAGCGAAAAGGAGATTAGGGAAAATCTGCTGTACTATGGCAGTCTGTAGTCCAAAAACTGATATAACAAAGGCTTTCAGAAGAACAATCATTTTTTCTAGATGTAGTTAGCAGTTGTAACGACGTAGAACTTTGAATTTTGTTTATAAAAGCTACGATAGTGTTCATGTCATTTAGGCTAATACTATCAAAACATTTAATATATACTTCAAGGTTATGAATCCATAAGACCAAGACGAAATTTGGATTCAATAAAAACAAGTAAAAGTGATATCTATGGAAGAGATGATTCAAAATAAACCGCTGGTTATAGATAACGGTACTGGTTTTACAAAGAACGGTTTTGCAGGCGAAGATCAACCAAGAAGTGTTTTTCCAACAATTATTGGTTATCCAAAATATCAGATCATTATGACTGATGTTGAACACTATGTCCGCGAGTATTACATAGGTGAGGAAGCAATTAACCTCCGTGGTGTTTTGAAACTTGTTTATCCTGTCGAACATGGACAAGTTCAAGACTGGGATGCAATGGAGAGAATTTGGCATTATACATTTTACAATGATTTAAGAGTCAATCCTAACGAACATCCTGTTCTATTAACTGAACCTCCATTAAACAAAAATCAAAACAAGGAGAAAATGGCAGAATTAATGTTTGATACATTCAATGTTCCTGCTATGTATATCTCAATGCAAGCTATTCTATCACTTTATGCTTCTGGTCGTACAACTGGTATAGTTGTAGACTCTGGAGATGGAGTTACTCACATTGTCCCAGTCTACGAAGGTTTCGCTATTAGCCATGCCATTCATAGATCCGATATAGGTGGTCGAGATGTTACAGATTACCTCAGAAGACTTCTACGTCAAAGAGGTTATTCTCTGTCCAGCAGTGCTGAAAGAGAAATTGTCCGTGATATTAAAGAGCGCCTTTGTTACGTAGCTTTAGATCCAGAAAAAGAACTAAAACTAGCAGAAAAAGTATCTGGAATGGAAAAGACTTACACACTACCAGATGGTGAAACATTAACCATTGGTGCCGAGCGTTTCATGGCTCCCGAGTTGACCTTTAATCCAGGTGCTATAGGGTCAGAAGAAAACCCATTAGATGAATTAATCTATAGATCCATCCAGAATTGTGATGTCGATCTCCGAAGAGATCTCTATGCTAATATTGTTCTATCCGGTGGTTCAACAATGTTCCCAGGTCTTAAGGAACGTTTGCACAAGGAATTGACTGAACTTGTCCCAGAGACAATGGAAGTTAAAATCATTGCACCTCCTGAAAGAAGATATTCAGTCTGGATTGGTGGTAGTATTTTAAGTTCTCTAAAAACATTCGCTAAATTGTGGGTTACCCGCAAAGAATATAGAGAAATTGGTCCTACCGCAGTTTATCGCTGTATCTAAGATTTTTTTCTTTCTTTTTTCTTTTATTTATTTTACTGGTTTGTAATTCTTTGTAAACGATGATATAAAAAGCGAATTCTCTTAAAATTTGTTTGAGTAATGTTTCCCTTTTATCAAAAGATTTATTTTATTTGCACTGTTGCATAGTTTTAGTATATAACTGAGAGTAAAACAAATGGCAGCCCCACAAATTACACCAGAGCAACAAGAAAATATTCAGCGTTTTAATCAACTTGTTCAGCAATTGGAAGCTATTCGAATGAATTTACAACAACAAGAGTTGGAAAAACGCGATGTAGATATCGCATTAAAAGAAACGAAAGATATGGATTCTTCCGCAGTAATTTATCGTTCTGCAGGAAGATTGTTGTTCCAATCAAATGTTGAAGATGTTAAAAATCACCTTACAGAAGAACAAGAAAAAATCGAGGTTAGACTTTCCTCTTTAACAAAAAGAGAGAAAAAATTAATGTCGTCTGTGAAAGAATTGCAAGAGAAGCTCATGGGAAAGAAATAATTTCCAACTTAGCTCTTCTTTAATTTTCTAGAGAGTAAATAAAAATGTCATCTGAAATAGAAGATATAGGAATAGAAACCTTGTCCAACAAGGAATTGGAAGAAATAGCTTCTAATGTGGAAGAGAAAATAATCACGCATATTCAAGATCATGATTTTGGACAGCTCCTTACAGATTACAGTATAATAGTAAATCTATCTCAAAACCCAGACAACATACTGACTCTAACATTAGATTTCGACATTGCTGGTGGATTAACTTCCTCACAATTGGAGAATTTGCAAGAAGAGCTTTTCGAAAATGGGCAAAAAGCTCTCAAGGAGGAGCTTAAATGTCTCAAGAATTCATAAAAATCGTAGATCTACTTAATAAGGAAGAAGTTAAAAACATAGGTATTTTTACTCATCGAAATGCTGATCCTGACTCGGTTTCAAGTGCTATAGGTTTAAAATATCTTCTTGAAAAATATGTCCCTTCTTTATCAATATACTTATTTTCACACACAATGAGTAATCTATCAAAGGGAATGCTAAATATTAAAAAAGAAAAATTCCTTGATAATTTGGATGATATCAATTTAGATGCCATTTTTCTTTGCGACACGAATAATTTAGACCAAATCGGGGAGTTCCCATTAAAAAGCATTACTGGGGGGAAAACCTTATCCTTTGTGATTGACCATCATTCATATCATGAATATACTGACAAGGTTGATTATGCAATTGTCAAAAAATTATCATCAACAGCAGAAATTTTATCACAAATTTATATGGAACTAAAAGTTATACCTCCACCAGAAATTGCTACCTTATTTCTAATCGGAATAATTTTTGATTCAAGAAGATTTAGATATATATCTTCGTCCATATTTTCAATAGTAGAATTTCTTATTCAGAGTGGTGGAGATTATGAAAAAGCAATTAACACATTGCAATCACCTATGAATGTATCTGAAAAAATGGCAAGAATAAAAGGGACCAAGAGATTATTACACCATAAAGAAGGAGAAGATATTTACACAATATCATATATTAGCAGTTATGAAGCTTCTGTAGCACGAGCGTTAATTGGGCTTGGAACTGATTTTGCAGCCGTTATAACACCACATCAAGATGATGAAATACGTATTAGTTTTAGAAGCACTGTCCAATTTGCAAAGAGAAATGATGTTAATTTGGGTGATCTAGCAAATAGTATTGCAAATCAGTTTAATGGTTCGGGTGGGGGTCATTTAACAGCTGCAGGCATTAATATTAAACCAAGTAATAAAATTCCAAAAGATAATGAAAAGCTGCTAGAATTTCTACTTAAATTAGTTCTAAGCGAGGTTAAGAAGAAGTAGTATTTTGGAGGAAAAACTGTGAAAGATGCTACTATTTCATTTAATAATTTCAGTTTTCGTTATTTTTCAAGAAAAAAACCTGCTGTATCTAATCTTAACTTCTCAATCTCAAAAGGTGAATTCATAGTTTTAACAGGTGCAAGTGGATCTGGTAAAAGCACAATTTGTTATTCAATTCTAGGTTTGCTTGAGAACTTATATGAAGGGAAAAAATTAGGCGAAATGCTGTTAAAAGGCACTGAAATATCAAAGGTCCAATACACTAAGCTTTCAAAAATTATAGGTTATATTCCACAGCGACTCGAAAACTCTTTCACAACCCCTTACGTATTTTCGGAGATTGCATTTCCACTTGAATACAAAAATTATACTAGAGAAGAAATAGTAGAAAAGGTTCATTCAGTAGTAGGGGATTTGAATATAGGAAAAATTATAGAAAGAAAATTAAATGAATTGTCGGAAGGAGAAAAACAATTAGTAGCAATTGGGACAGCCATAGTTGATAATCCGGAAATAATTGTTGCTGATGAGCCCTTAGCAAACTTGGATCAAAATAACAAGAAATTGATACTCGACACATTTATCCAATTAAATAAAAAAGGAAAAACCATAATAATTGCAACTCACGAATATGAAGAATATTTACAGTTCGCTTCAAAAATAATAAGAATTGAAGGGGGGGAGATTACCGATGAAAATTTGATCACAAAAGTTTCAGCAATTGTAAGGAAGAAACCTAACAAAATTAGTATAACTGAAGATAAAGGAAAAAAAACAGATAAGCAAGTTAAAGTAAGCATAGAGAATCTAAGTTTTGATTTTTCAGACAAATTTCAATTATCAAACATTTCATTAAATATTAATAAGGCAAAAATTGTGGCTCTTGTAGGAGATAATGGGTCGGGAAAAACTACTCTTCTAAAGCTTCTAATTGGGCTACTTAAACCGAAACAAGGTTCAATCAAGATAGATAATATAGATCTAAAATCACTTTCTTGGACAGAAAAAACCAAAAGGATTGGGGTTGTATTTCAAGATCCAGATAAACAGTTTTTTGAGGAAACATCAATTGATGAAATTCTATTAATATCAAATAATATACTGAAGGAAATTATTTCTGAGGATATTGATATAATAGTGAAAAACAGTGGTTTGAGAGAACTAATGCAGTTTAATCCTCATTCACTATCACATGGTGAGAAAAGAAGATTATCTTTTCTTTCAGCAATTCAACATCAACCAGAGGTAATAATTTTAGATGAGATTACAAATGGATTAGATGATAAAAACAAATCATGGGTAAAAAATCAGATTGTAAACATGAAAAAGAATGGAACAACTGTAATCATAATATCTCATGATTGGGGATGGATAGGAGAAATAGCAGATGAATTTATTGGATTAGAAAATGGTCAAATCAGTTTTATAGGTCCAAAAAATCAATTTGAAACTAAATTAAGCAAGAAGAATTTTACAATATCCATAAAGGAGTGAAAATCGTGGGAATAACTGTTAAAAATGAAATTGAAGTACATCTTTCGAAGAAACGGCTTCGTTTTGACCCAAGGACCAAATCGGTAATCGTTCTTGTCTTCTTAACAAGTGTTCTCTATTCCAGTAACATATATTTACTAGGAAGCTTGGTAGCATTCTCCCTTTTCTTAGCATTAATTGTTAGAGCCAGAGTTAAATTTATCATTATTTCGTTATTTTTCTTATCATTGTTTTCTCTTATAGCCACTCTTCTTGCAAACATTACTCTTACTGTTGAAAATGCATATTTTCTTTATTCAATTATTGTGTGCAGATTTACAACATCTTTTTTGATAATTTCTTGGTTCTTCTACTCAGTTGAACCTTATGGATTAGCGATTTCATTAGAAAAAATGTATATTCCTGCAATGTTAGTCTGGTTTATCATTACAATCTACCAGTTCGTTCCAGTTACTGCTAGAGAAGCTCAAGAAATAAACGATATTAGAAAAATAAAAGGTTTAACTGCCAAAAAATGGGAATTTCGGAAACAAATCTATAACTTTAGGAAAACTCTGAAACCATTAATAACAGATTCAATAAATAGGGGCATTGATCTTGCTGAATCTATGACAATTAAGGGGTTTGTTCCTAAAAGAAGAAAGAATCTTTATCTTGATGTAAGTATCAGATTATTGGATGTTATCGCAATACTCTTTTCAATTGCAGCATTAGTTCTAGTAATTTTATATCTGAAGTAGAAAATCATCTTATCTCTAAGAAATTACTGATGAAAGTTTGAAGTTCTTCT
Source organism: Candidatus Heimdallarchaeota archaeon (assembly GCA_023132955.1). Taxonomy (GTDB): domain Archaea; phylum Asgardarchaeota; class Heimdallarchaeia; order Heimdallarchaeales; family Heimdallarchaeaceae; genus UBA460. Next base: position 34,234 of record JAGLXK010000541.1, on the reverse strand, counting down.
TGAACAGCTTGTATTGAGTTATGTACATCAATAATATAAAGCAGTTTAGGAAATTTTTCAGCTAGTTTCAAGTATATTTCGCTGACTTTTTGAAGGTTTTCTTTTTTCTCAAAAGTATTTACTCCTTCTTCTCTATCAGCAGAGATTCTAGCCAGTGCTTCGTCAACAGATAAGTCTAGAAGCAAAACAAGATTTGGAACAATTGCTACTTTTAGATTTTCTTCCAAGATATAATTCCAATCCAATCCTCTTGACCCTTGATATGCTACCGATGAAAAGTAGTATCTATCTGTGATAACTATCTTACCGTCTTTTAATAGGGGAATCACTTCATCCCTGAGATGAATAACTCTGTCTTCTAAAAATAGTCTAAATTCTTCTTCAACAGGTAATCGTTCAGGTGCAAAGAAACTTTCTCTTAGCCTTCGACCGGGTAATGAGTATCTCGTAGGTTCGGTAGTATAAACTGCATCAAAACCAAGAGAGCAAAGATATCCTACCAATAATCGAGAATGTGTGGTCTTTCCTGAACCATCGATTCCTTCCACACAAATGAACACACCAGAAGAAGGAGATTCTAACATAACATCCATTGTGAAGAAATAGAATAAAACAATTTTGGTGACATACAGAGAGAATTGTGCATCAAAAACGAAAAAAGTGTGAAAATTTAACCTCTTATCGGGATTCAGAGAAATGTTTTTATTAATACTATTGCCGTTTAAAATACCACAGAACGAAATCTTACTTCCAAAATATGAGTGATATCATGTTCTCTGAAAATTTCATTTCTTTAACTGATTATGCTGTAAAAGCCTTTGAATCGAGTTCATTTGATTCATATGAAATAAGTTGCGTTGATAGATTACATGCACTTACTAGATTTGCAAATTCTACAATCCATCAAAATGTATCTGATCATACAAGCCGTTTCCTCTTCAAGGCATCAAAAAGAAAGAAGATATGTACGTTATCTCTAACATCTCTAACTAAAACAGCTATAAATTCTGCTGTTTCTCAACTAGAAACGATGCTCTCTTTTATTCCTGAAATTCCTTTTTTTCAAGGTTTTTCTGAAGATACTGAAGAAGTGATTCCTTCAATAAATGCTACTGGAAGCTTACTAGATGAATATCAACGTGCTGATATCGTCGAAACAGCGATTGGTGAAGCTGAAGCTGTAGATAAAAGTGCTAAATTAGCAGGAGCCATTTCAATTACTGATCTTCGATATAGGATTTTAAATTCCAATGGTATAGATATCTCCCATCAGATCACATATAATGGCTTAATCATTAATTCATTAACTGAAAAGGAAGGCAAGGGATATGCAAAAGAAGAGCAATTTGAAAGAGATCCGTTTTTACTAAAACCTGCAGAACTATCCCGAAAAGCAACAGAATTATCTGTAAGTACATGCTCTGCGAAAGATTACTCACTTGGAGAATATGAGGTCATTCTTTCACCAGCTGCAACAAGTACTTTAATGAGATTCTTATCCTTTGGTTTTAATGGTCTTGGATATCATGAATCCCAAAGTTTTGTAACCGATCAAATAGGTTCTCAAATGTTTGATACAAAATTAACACTTCATGATGATCCCTTAAATTCTGAAACTCTTCTAGCCTCGCCAATAGATGGAGAAGGTGTAAGAAAAAAGCCACTTTTTCTGGCTGAAGAAGGTATTCCTAAATCAATTGTATATAATAATTTTATCGCATCAAGATACTTAAACGATAAACGGCTCAGTACAGGTCATCAAGTAATTCCTTTCAGTGACTATATATTTGGTATGGTGATGCCAATTAACTTAACACTTTATCCAGGAGATTCTTCTATTCCTGAGATGATTGAGGAAACCAAACAAGGTTTCTTTATCAATAGGTTGCATTATACAAATTTTGTTAATCGGAAATTAGGCGCAATTACAGGTCTAACAAGAGATGGTATCTTGTATATTGAAAATGGAGAGGTTGTTTCAGCAGCTAAGAACTTCAGGTTTACAGATAAGCTCACATCTTGTCTAAAAGAAATTCCATTGATTGGTAACAAAGTGGAAACGGGAGTTACCCTGAATTGTCCTGCGATTAAACTAAAGTCTTTCAACTTCACAGGAAAAAGTAAGCATTAGAGTGAAATAAATCCTAGAAGATCTCATGATATGCAAGTGATATAAATGTTAGAAAAGATAGAGGAAGCATATAATCGAATCAAGAACACAATTAATAAAACACCAATTATGACATCTTCCAAGTTGGATCAGAAAGTAAAGGCTAACTGTTTCTTGAAAATGGAGAGTTTTCAAAGAACGGGTTCATTTAAGTTTAGAGGAGCATTCAATGCTATTTCTAGCTTATCCCCAAAATTAAAAGCTAAAGGGGTTACTACCCATTCTTCTGGGAATCATGCTCAAGCCTTATCTTTAGCTGCTAAAATGGCGGGGGTAAATGCAGTTATTGTTATGCCAGAGAATGCCTCAAAAATTAAAATTGCAGCAACAAAAGGTTATGGTGCCAAAGTGGTTTTTTGTGGAACCAAACCAGAGGATAGGGAAAAAACAGCTCAAGCATTAATTAACAAATACGAATATACCTTGATTCATTCTAGTAATAACCTAGATGTTATTCATGGACAAGGAACAGCTTCTTATGAATTAATCAAAGAAATAGGTGAATTAGACTTTATTTTTACCCCATGTGGAGGAGGAGGTTTATTATCAGGAACTGCGTTAGCTACAAAATGTTTATGTGTAAATACAAAAGTGATTGGGGTTGAACCAAAGAATGCAGATGATGCATATAGATCATTTAAAGACAAAAAATATTACCCGGTCGTAAATCCAAATACGATTGCTGATGGTTTACGAGTTTCACTTGGAACTAATACATTCAAAATTATTCTTGAACATGTTGATGACATTATTACAGTTACCGAGGAAGAGATTGTTAATGCGATGGAGTTTCTCTGGTCAAGAATGAAACTTGTTGTAGAACCATCTGGTGCGGTTTCCTTAGCAGGAGTTTTATCAGGAAAAATCAATCTTGAAAACCAAAGGGTTGGAATAATAATATCTGGAGGAAATGTTGATTTAACGGATTTCTTTTACCTTATTAGAAAAAAGATTGTCTGAAGATTATGCAGTTTTAAAAAAAAGGAAAAAAAGAAAGAAGATTAGTATTGACTTGGTGGACTTGCAGGAGTTTTAGACTTTATTTTGGGTATAACTACTCTAAATACAACAAAAACGAGTATACCAAAACCAGCAACCCCTCCAATCGCTGCGAGAGCAATTATTCCAGCTAAGCCTAATCCTTTCACAATTACTGATGCTATTGAAGAGATAGGAGTACAGTCGTAAGGTATGAATTTGAATTCAATTGAACCATTTAGTGCAGTGTGGTCAACACCAAACATAAAGATTAGATTAGGATCAAATACACCAAATTCAATGTCAAAAGTTACGTATGAGACGTTTGAACCATCATAGTTAATAAAGTGAGTCGGAGTAAATCCATCTAAGTTGTAATATCTATTCCAAACAGCATCTCTATAGAAGTAACCTGGGAAGTAGCCATCAGGATTCTGCAAAGAGTAGAACGAATTATCTCTGAGTCCGTTAATAATTACAATTTCAACCCTGTACCAGGTATTTTCAGGAACTGTTGCACGAATCATATATATGTCGAAGTCATTATAAGTTGTATCAAAATCATAGCTTACCAAATAACTGCCATTGTCAACGAAATCAAGTTCCTTTAAGTTAAGATTCACATCAGCAAAGATTTCTGGATCATCAGTATCTGTATTGAATCTAAGAGTTACATTTTCTGGTTCGCTAAAAGCACTTCCAGCACTTGGCCAAGAGTATCCTGTATTATTGTATATGTCATATATTTCAAAGAGGACATAACGAGTAGTGGGTTCTCCTGTTGAAAGGAAATTCAGAATTTGCGTATCGTTAACTGGATATCCTTGGTCTATACCAGCCACTTGTTGATAACCAACAAAATCAGTTGTACCCCAGAAAACTTCTTGGTTGTTTTCTAGATAAGTAGTATAACCAAATTCTACAGTGCGGTTTAGCTCAAGAAGTAGGCTGAGATTGTAGTTATGATAATCAAAATCTGCATTTACAATTTTGAAAAGCTTATAATTTGATGGGTCACCATCTCGCTGACTGAGTTCAAAATCAAATGAATCTGTGAATTCTTCTACTAATACTTTATTATACTCAATATCAAAATCATATACACTTTCAGTCGGGTTAAAGAAGTAATAATAACCAGGTTGAAGTAGAAGCTTCGCAGCAGTAAGTGTATTGCTGCCGAGCATATAATAGCTTCCAAATGCTAAATTCTTATTCTTATAATCAAGGTACCAAACCATTACAGAACCTACTGAAATATTGAAATAGGCAAGTTGAGTTTCTTTAACATCTATTCCAAAACTTAAGAAATTATCTTCATATTCAAGGATCTCTCCGGATTTCAGTGTTGGACAATCTAATTCATCAACAGCGAATATGTAATCAAATTCTACGTAGTCATTGTTGTCTCTTTCTGCAGTGATATAAACAAGAACTTTTGTATCATATTCAAAGCTGAACACGAATTTGTCGTCAGATGAGGATCCAATTTGGAAAGTAAGGTATTGAGGTTGAAATCCTGCTTCATAATACAAACTAGGGATAACCATATATGCATTTGTGCTAATACCGCCATCAAATCGAATGTATTTGAACTCATATGCTCCTTTTGGAATTCTGACAATGTAAGCATCGACATGCTCTGAATTATCATTATCTACAAAAACTTGTCTTTCTTCATCCCAAATGTTATTAGGTTCATTAACAAAATCGCCTGATACAAAGTCGCCAGCAGATATTGATGATACATCTATTTTCATTGGATTGAAAACAACATAGTTATCATTGTTAGAAAACAGATATATGTAGTAATCTCCAGAACCTCTAGCTGCTAGTGGTTGTATATTTCGAGTTTCTCCATTTACACTGCCAGATTTAGAAAGATAATCATTGAAGTAAATATAATATGAAACACTATTAATTGATTTCATATTTAGATCATACATCTCTCCAGCTTGTAAACGAACTTTGAAAACATAATATGTATCCGCTTCCATTTCAACAGCGGTTTCTGAACCTAATGTGAGAGTTCCTTGATTGTTTACACCTGTTGTAAAACTCAAATTAGGACCTGTGCCAGTATTATTGAAAGCCTGGATATAAATCGGATTATATCTCCAAGTTGATTGTTCTATGTCGTATCTAATGTTATCATCATAGTATGTAGAAGCCAAATTTGTTCTAAATACAGATGAATCATTAGCCATAGAATGTGTTGTCGAGCCAATAGTTTCTTTTACATATCTCACATCTGTAGCATATTGGGTTTCCAATAGTTGGTTTTCTCTTAGACGATTACCATCAAGAACTCCATATCCTACATTATCATATTCATTTAGAGTAATTGTTTCAGTTTCATTCAAATCATAAGCTAGTGAATTTATGGAAATGAATGCTAATGAAATAATAAGTGATGTAATAACATAAAATAAAGCTATTTTTTTCTTTTTATGATTAATCATGTTAATCAAAAGAAATTATGCACTTTTGAATAAAAAAACATTGCGAAAGTTTATTGTCAATTTTAATTTGAAAAAAACCTTAAATTCTTATTACAACCTACTCCTCACCAAGTTTAGAAAGTATTTTTTCAGCAACCTTAGAAAAAACATCTTTTGCTTTATCATTCGCTCTAATGGCAGGTCTTCCTGAATCTCCAGCTTCACAAATTTGAGATATTAGAGGAATAGTTCCGAGAAAATCCAAGTTAAGTTGTTCAGCTTTGTTTTTTCCACCATCTTTTTTGAAAATGTAGGTGACCTCATCACAATGTGGACATACAAAACCAGACATATTTTCGATAATCCCTAATATTGGTACTTTTGTTTCTTGTGCAAAATTTATCGATTTGGTTACATCAAGTAGTGAAACATCTTGAGGTGTAGTGACAATGACCATACCATCTAAATCTTTGATTGTTTGAACTATGCTCAAGGGCTCGTCACTACTTCCAGGTGGTAAATCCACAATAAGAAAATCTAATTCACCCCAATTTACATCTGCAAGGAGCTGTTTAAGGGCTTTAATTTTCATTGGTCCTCTCCAAATTACAGCCTTTGTTTTATCTTGAAGTAAGAACTCAATTGAAACGATCTTTATCTTCTCTGCATTTACAGGGATAATTTTATCGTCTTTAGTGGACATTTGCAGATCCTCTACACCAAACATTAACGGTACATTGGGACCTGTTATATCAGCATCCAGTACACCTACTTTATATCCCATATCTGAAAGAGTTTGTGCCAGATTCACAGCAACTGTTGTTTTACCAGTTCCGCCCTTCCCACTCAAAACAGCAATTTTATGTTTGATCTTCAGTAGTGTTTCTTCGATTTTTTTATCTTCTTCTGTTTTCACATTCAAATGCATATCATCACAAGCTTCAAGTGTAAAACTATTGTTGAACTTAAAAATTCGTTGTTTTGACTATAAATTTCTATATTATTGGTACAGAATTTTTAAAGAGCACTTGTTCAATATATCTGAATTAATGGAAATTTTTTCTTGAGAGGTAAGATCATGAGTGAAAAACACTATGATGTAGTAGTAATTGGGGCCGGATTATTTGGTATAGCAACAGCTTACCATATAAAGAAAGAAAATGAAAATCTAGCAGTGCTAGTTATAGATAAAGCAGCTCAAGTAGGAGCTGGAAATACAGCCAAACCAGCTGCTTTGTATTACAACCAGGAACATGCTGAACTCCATTGGGGAACTAAATTTAAAGTATCTAGATTAGGATTAGAAGATAAAAATGTTGACAAAGAGGGTTTTGTAATTTAGTAAGAGAGTTTTAGAGCAAAAAAAAGCCAAAACTATATAAAACTCTAAAATCCTTACTGCTCATGGTCTGGATTTCTTATGGGATTGGAATTGTGTCTATTTTCTTTCTACTACTTGGAGCAATTCTTGTGATTGGAAAACAGATACGAACATCATCTTTCTCAGTGTATTATTTTCTGTCAATGATTTTGTGTATTGTGGGGTGGATAGTTAGCGGTATTTTTGTTGTTTATCTAAGTCAGATAACCAAAGAAGTTGATGCTTTATTTGCATCCAAGTTTTCAACAATAATTAGTATGGTTGGAATGATAGCAACTATTCTCTTTGTTGTATCATTAAGCCCCAGACAAATTTTAAACCCCATAGTTCTAGCGTTTGCTCTTTTCCTCTTTGGAGGTGTAGTAGGTTTAACAGTTTCTGGAGATTATACTTTAGCTCTCTTGCCTGTTAAAGGAAGTAATTACGATTTTTATATTGCACAAACAAGTATAACATGGGTAATATTTGATGCAGGATTGGCCATTTTTGCAGGAATAGTTTTTCTCACACATCTAATTAAACAAAGAGGTTTCGTGGAAAAGAAATATCAAAAAGTTGTAGAGATGATGATGGTTGGAGTCGTAATAGCATACTTCATAAGCGCCCTTTTATTTGCTGCTAGAAAAATCATCTATGCTGTGACAGGTGAAATAATAATGCTGCATATGGAATGGGTTTCTGTTGCAGTGGGGGCTCTGATTATAGGGGTTTCTATTTACATGGGAGGAATTGAAGCATTTTATTATTCTACTGAAATTCATTCAATATACATCTTTGATAAAGCAGGATCTTCAATCTATTCAGCTTCAGCAAAGAAAAAACTAAATGTAAGAGGTCATATTATTCTTAGTGTAACTACAGCCTTTTCAGAATTTGCTGGGGAACTAATAGGAAAAGAAGTTTATCCAAAAGAAATTGATTTAGGCGATTCCTCATTAATGATTGAAACCGAAGGTACGTTTGTTTGCTTCTTGTGCAGTAGAGTTCCTACAAGCTATTTGCGTCAAGCAATAAGGCATCTTCTTACAGATTTATCACCGAATATATCGGAAAATGAAATATCTGCGTTAGTGGAGAAATATTTAGCATTCAAACCAATAATCTCAAAACAAATTGAATGATATCTGTTTTAGTGGTTTCCAGGTTTTTCGTTCCTTTAACAGTTTAATTATGTCTAAAGATAACGCTTTTAATAATCAAAGTCTGATTTTGGAAGAAGAAAGACTTACTAGCTGTTCCTTTAAGCTTCGAATTAGCACAAAAGATGGTGAAATTATTGACAACATTCCTAGAAGAGATACGTAAAATTGAAAAGAAGTGGCAAAAGAAATGGCAAGAAGACCAGATATTTATTGGAAATGTAGATAGCTCAAAACCAAAATGGTTTTTAACAGTGTCTTATCCTTATGCAACTGCTCCTCTTCATATAGGTCATGCTCGTACTTATGGATTAGGTGATATTTTTGCTAGATTCAAGAGACAACAAGGATTCAATGTATTATGGCCTATGGGCTTTCATATAACTGGAACTCCTGTTCTCGCAGTATCTTGGAAACTAAAGAATAATGATAAAGTCGAATGGGACAGATACCGAAATTATATCTCAATATATGAGGATAGCAAGGAAAGAGTTGAGGAATTAATAGCTTCGTTTGTAGAACCAGAAAATGTAGCAAAATATTTTTCAGAAAAAATAATCAAAGATTTCCTTGGAATGGGATACTCTCTTGATACTACAAGGCAATTCTCAACTGGTGACCCTGACTATAATAAATTCATAGAATGGCAATATATTAAATTGGACAAAAAGAACTTAATTACACAAGGAGATTATCCCATCCTATGGTGTGTCAACGATAAAAATGCTGTCGGTGAGGATGACATTCAAGCTGGAGATGAGTTAAAGGTAGAAGTAACTGAATTTGTTGGTATTAAATTCATGCTCGACTCAAATATCTTTCTAGTTGCTGCTACCTTAAGACCTGAAACGATTTTCGGTGCAACCAATGTATGGATACATCCTGACGCAATTTACGAAGAAATTTCAATAGATGGAGAGAAATGGATTGTTTCCAAAGAAGCTACAAAGAAGTTGATTGAACAGAATCATGAAATCAAGGTTATTAGAGAATTAAAAGGAAAAGAGCTAATAAACAATAACGTTGAAGTTCCAATTACTGAGAAAAAAATACCAATCTATCCAGCATCTTTCGTTGATACTGATCATGCAACAGGTGTAGTTTACAGTGTTCCAGGACATGCTCCCTATGACTATGCAGCGTTAGCTGATTTACAAAAAGATGAGAAAACCATAGAAAAATATGGATTAGATTCTGAATTTTTAAAGCAAATTGAGCCAATTTCTTTAATTAAAGTAAAGGGGTATGGTGAATTTCCTGCCGTTGAAATTTGCAAAAAACTGGGGGTAAAAACACAAAGTGACATTGCTGAATTAGAAGAAGCTACTCAAACAATTTACAGAGATGAATTTTACTCTGGAATTATGAAAGAAAACACAAGTGAATACAAAGGACTGAAAGTTGAAGTTGCCAAAGATAGAGTTGCAAATACTTTATTTGATATTAATCTAGCATCTCCTATTTATGAAACATCAACAAAGGCTATTTGTAGATGTGGAGGACAAATAATTGCAGCAATTATCAAAGATCAATACTTCCTGCATTATGGAAATGAAGATTGGAAAAGAGATGCATTCAAATCATTAAATAGAATGCTCATAACTCCAGAAAAATATCGGCAAAGCTTTGAAAACACCTTCAACTGGTTAGACAAAAGACCATGTGTTCGTAGAAGAGGATTGGGAACAGAATTTCCTTTTACAAAAGGAGAAGGGTGGATTATAGAATCATTAAGTGATTCAGTTATTTACATGTCCTTTTATACAATTGTTCGACAAATACGGCAAAACAATATTGAACCAAGTCAACTAAAACCTGAGTTCTTTGATTATGTATTTCTAAATGAAGGAAATCTAAAAGAAGTAAGTAAAATCACTTCTTTAGCAGAAGACATAATTGAACAAACGAAAGCAGAATTTGAATACTGGTATCCAAATGACTTAAGACACACAGCAATTCATCATATTTCAAATCATTTATCATTTGCAATCTTTCACCATGTAGCTATATTCCCTGAAAAATATTGGCTACCTGCCTTCTCTTTAAATGATATGTTAAGTCGCTTTGGTGAAGCAATGAGTAAAAGTAAACCTAACGTAATTCCAATAGCTGAAGTTCCGAGTAAGTTCAGTGTTGACTTGACAAGATTGCATTTAGCATCAATTGCTACACCAGAAACAGTCTTGGAATGGAAAGACACTGAAGTGAAATTCGCTCAACAAAGATTGAAAAAATTCTGGGAATATGCATTAAGTGTTGTAGATGTAGCTAGAGATGTAAATATTGAATACTCATTTCCATCAAAAGTTTTGCTTTCATCAGTAAAAACCAATCTAAAGAAGGCATTGGAAGAAATTGAGAAATTCAATGCTAGAGATTACATTCTGGGTGGATATTATGCTAATATTAGGGTTCTAGATGAATACCATAAGTTAGCTGTAAACCTACCTAAAGAAGAAAAAATGGCAGTTCTTCGAGAAGTAATTGAAATGATGGTTGTTATAATAGCACCAGTTATTCCTCACATTTGTGAAGAATTAAATGAAAAAATGGGCTCTAAGGATTACATCTCGTTGAAACGAATACCGGAAATTACAATTGATAAAGAAGATACTCTCTATGCTCTGCAAGCAAAATTTATGACCAATCTGCAGGAAGATATAGATCATATAGTGAAACTAGTAAAGTCAAAACCAAACAAAATTCACATCTATATTAATGCAGAATGGAAGAATGATTTATACAAACTAGCAACCAACTTGTTCAAAGACGAAGCTGTTCAAATTGGAAGAATAATGTCATCAGCAAAAGAGAATAACAAGCTTAACAAATATATGAATGAAATAGCAACTGAAGCAAAACAAATGCTAAAAGATCCTACCATATTCAGAATTGAAATGCTATCACCTGAAGATCAGAAAAAAGCTATTCAAGGATATGAAGAATATATTAGTAAAAGGTTCAACAATGCAGAAATTATAATACAAATTGCTGATGACGAAAAGATTCATGACCCTCAAAACAAAGCTAACAAAGCAAGACCAATGAAGCCTGCTTTATTGTTAGAATAAATACTTTCTTTTCCTTTTTTTCATTGTCTCCATTATTTCTAATTTCCGCTATTTCTCCAGAATTTTAATGTTTTATGGCTATATAATATAGCCTAAAGGATAGGTTTTTAAAAGGATGAAAAGCATTTACAAACGAGCGTAAATACAATTACATAATCGCAATATTCTTTGTTGATATAATCAAGGAAGTATTAAATACTCCTTCACACACTTGGAACTGCGGTAGGTAAAAAACTTAGCTAAGTGGAGCTAAAAAAATGATGGAACCTAATACTAAAATCGATGGTATAACCCTCAAAAAAATGATGATTACTGCTGCTCATAATCTTGAGCAAACAAAAGAAGAAATAAACGCCATTAATGTTTTTCCAATTCCTGACGGAGATACTGGAGTTAATCTGTTTTTAACAATAAGGACTGTTGTTGAGCAATTTGATGAAATTGACCCAACATCTATCCAAGAGGCTGCACAACTTATTACAAAAGGTAGTTTCTTAGGAGCCAAAGGTAATTCTGGCGTGATCATTTCTCAATTCTTCCAAGGTTTCAGCTCTGAAATTGAAGAACATGATTCAGTAGATATCCAAGTATTTGCAAAAGCTCTAGAAGAAGGAAGTGAATGGGCTTATGAAGCTGTTCTCCACCCTACTGAAGGAACTATTCTTACTGTTATAAAGGATACTGCAATCATTGCAAAATCCATTGCTGAAAAAGGTGGAGATTGGACTGAGATGATTACTGAAACCTATTTAACTGCAGTTAAATCTTTAGAGAACACTCCAAACCTATTACCTGTCTTAAAAGAAGCAGGCGTTGTAGATGCAGGAGCAAAAGGTTTTGTTAATGTCTGGCTTGGTTGGTGTTTCCAACTCATGGATAGTCTTGGCATAAAGATCACACACATTGAAGAAGAATCTGAAAAACTTCAAAACGGGAATTAGTCCCCAATTTTATCTTATTTTTGTAAGTATATAAAATAAGAAGAATGATTTGTCTCAAAATCATTCATAGGCTTCAATTAACTTCCGTACTTTTTCTATGAACTCTAGAATTTTCACTCCAAATTCCACTTTGTTTCCACGAGATCTAACTGCAATAGTCTTAGCTTCACTCTCTTTGTCACCCACATTTAATATAAATGGAATTTTTTTCAAAGTTGCTTGTCGAATTTTATATTCCATTCTTTCTCCAGAAAGGTCTGCTTCTGCCCTGATATCATCCTTGAGTAAATCTTCAACAACTTGTTTTGCATAATCAACATGTTGGTCAGTAATAGGTATAACTATTACTTGAACTGGACTTAACCAAATAGGCATTTTTCCTGAGTAATTTTCTACTAAAATTGCAAGGAATCGTTCTATTGCTCCATAGATAACTCGATGAATTACATACGGTGTATGTTTTTGACCATCTTCACCGAGATAATTGATATTGAATCTATCTGGAAGGTTGAAATCAACTTGAATAGTTGAAAGTTGCCATTTACGACCTAGTGCATCTTTTACATCAACATCAATCTTGGGTCCATAGAAAACACCTTCCCCTTCTTTTATTTTGTAAGTTAGATTTGCTCTTTCCAGTGCTTTCATTAGAGCTTTTGTAGCATGTTCCCAACCTTCATCAGTTCCAATTGCTTTATCTGGTCTAGTGCTAATAAAATACTCCCATTCTTGAAAACCAAAGGTTTTGTAAAAATGTTCAACAATCTCAATAACTTTGACAATTTCATCCTCTAGTTGATCAGGGAGCATAAAGATATGGGCATCATCTTGAGTAAAACTTCTAATTCGGAAAAGACCATGTAATGTTCCTGAAAGCTCATTTCTGTATACAGTGCCCATCTCTCCAATCCTTACAGGTAGTTCTCGATATGAATAAGCTCTTCGATTATAAATCATCATATGTCCAGGACAGTTCATTGGTTTAATGTACCATTTCTCTCCTTTCAGATCTACAGGAAACATATTTTCTATAAAGTACTCAGTATGCCCACTTGTTTGCCACACAATTTCCTTGAAAACATGAGGCGTCTGTACTAATTCATAACCTGCTTTTCTGTGTTCTTTCTTCCAAAAATCTTTCAGAACATCTAAAATAATAGCACCCTTAGGATAGATTAATGGCATTCCTGGCCCCCATTCATCAGCAGTATCAAACAAATCTAATTGCGGTCCAATTATCCTATGATCTCTCTTCTTCGCCTCTTCCAACATAGCCAGATGCTTTTTTAGTTGTTTTTCAGTACTAAAAGCTACACCATAAACTCTTTGGAGTGATTCTTTGTTAGGATCAGCTCTCCAAAAGGCTGAAGAAGCGCTAAGAATCTTTATTGCTTTTATTTTTCCAGTATATGGAACATGTGGTCCTCGACATAAATCTTTGAAGTTACCTTCTCCATGAGAATAGAATGACACATTATCAGTTTCTGTTTCTTTCAAAATTTCTACTTTGAATTTGTTTTTGTCAACTTTCTCATAGTATTTTATTGCATCCGCAAGAGACATTTCTTCTCTATCAAATTCAGAGTTTTCCTGAATAACTTCTTCGACTCTCTTCTGGATTTTATCTATATCCTCCTGAGTAAATGGATTTTCCACAAAGAAATCATAGTAAAATCCTACAGGATCGATACTAGGTCCAATAGTTGGTTTAGCGTTTGGAAATAGGTCCACAACTGCTCCTGCCATAACATGTGCTGCACTGTGATTAAGAACATGTAATGATTCTTCTGATTTTTCTGTTAGTATCTCAAGTTTAACATCTGAGTTTATTGCATAGTGCAAATCAACTAAATTTCCGTCAACTTTTCCAGCTAAAGCAGCTTCAGCTAATCGTGGTCCAATTTGCTTTGCAACATCTAATACAGTTTTTCCTTTTGAAATTTCCAGTATACTACCATCTGGTAACTCTATATTGACCATATTATCACCTGTAAAATATTATTCATTTTGCTTAAGAGGACTATTTTTCTTCTTAACAGTAGTGATATTAAAAAACCGCTATTTAATTGTTTCATATTCACCTAACATTGTCCTCAAATAATTTGAGCTCAGAACATTTAAAAGATTTTTCAATCTTCATAATTCTCTCTTTAAACTCCAATAAAGTTATTTAAACTAGTTCAACGATACATATTTACGGATTATTATGACTAAAATCAATATTGGAAATAAAGGTTTCACCTATCCAATGCCCATGACTATAGTAGGAGCACATGTAGATAAAAAACCGAATTTCATGGCAGTTGGTTGGGTAACTAGAGTTAATTATCATCCACCTATTATTGCAATAGCTATAAATAAGAACCATTATACGAATAAGGGGATTATAGAAAGCAAAGCGTTTAGTGTAAACATTCCAAATGTAGAAATGATTGAGGAAACAGATTATATAGGGATTGTATCTGGAAAAAAAATTGACAAATCAGATATTTTTGATTTGTTTTATGGAGAATTGAACACACCAATGATTAAGAAGTGCCCTCTTAATATTGAATGCAGTTTGCGAGAAGTAGTGAATCTTCCAACAAATCAAATATTTCTAGGAGACATTGTAGCTGTTTATATTGAAGAGAAGTATTTAACCGATGAAAAACCAGATATTAAAAAACTAAATCCGTTCACATTGACAATGCCAGATAATAATTTTTGGTCAGTAGGAAGCCATTTAGGAAAAGCTTGGGAAATAGGAAAGAAGATAAAAGAAAGGAACTAAAAATAGAGCATTCTTTGATTTTCTCAATATCATGAAATAGTAGAGATTTATTCCACAAAACTATATTGTTGAATTTTAGGGCTTTTTTGTTGAATCATTTTTGTTAGAAGGTCTTCACCTTCTGCTTTAATAACTCTTACAGGAATTTTAGGAAACTTACTATGGTTTGAAATAACTTTAGTGTCCATAGATATTGCTGCTTTAATATCGTCTAGTAGGGCTCTTAATGCAGCTTGAGTGCCCACATTTTTTGACCCCGCACATAAAATTATCACTTTAGATTTATCCCAGGGATTCGGTAAAAGAGCAAGTAAACCTGAAAGTAATCCTACAGGTGATTCTTCACTGTAAGTAATATCTGTTAATTTACTATAGATATTCTTACTTGAGGGGGTTAGAAATTTCACAGGCAAACTGTTACCATAAAGTTCCATAATTTCAGAAGTAATTCTATTTACGGCACCCGAACCTATTACCAACATATTTTCATTCTTTGCATATCCTGCTTGATAGTCCAGCAAAGAATCAATTAAAATATTTTCAAGAGGTATTTTCTTGTTTCTGTAAGCCCAATAAGATAGTGTTTGAGATATTTCAGGAACATTGAGTGCATCAATAGTATTTGCAGCTTCAGTCATCCAAGAGCCTAAAACAATAGCTAATTGAAGTGAATTTCCAGCAGTTAAGCATTCAGGAAAATCTTCCCATGTATATTTAAATTCTAAAGTCAATATTGATGGTCTTTCAAGATCCTTATACTCTTGCAACAGATTTCTAAAATAATCACCTGAAATGAGTTCATGGTTTGGAGAATAGAATACTCTGTTTGAGTCCCCAAATTTGACCTCTCTTCTTGTTATTAGGTTTAATTCGGTTAATCTATCTAAGATATTATACAAAGTACTCCTGTTTTTTATAGGTAGGTTATCTAATAGTTCTGATGCAGATACTGCTTTTGAATAGGAGATAATCTGTGATAAAACCATTCTTCTGGAAGATTCAGATAAATAGTCTCTAATTTCCTCTTGTTCACCCATACAATTGAAATATTAAAACAATCTATCTAAACATTGCTAAAGAATCTATGAAAATACAGTTGCTGTTACTAAATGTGAAAAATTAAAAAGATGTATTAAAATAGTATTCTTGAGTAAGATGAACATATCAGAAAGTGAAGTTATACCTATTTTAAAAAAATTAATACAAATAAAAACAGAAAATCCCCCAGGAAAAACAATAGAAGCTGCTAATTATCTAGTAGAAGAATTTCAAGAAGTCGGGATTCAAAGTCGAATCCAAGAATATTCTGAAGGAAAAGCTAACATCATTGCGGAATTTGGTGAAGGGAAAGATACTATCATCTTGGCAGGTCATTTAGATACTGTGCCTGTAGGCGATGAAAAAAAATGGAGATTTCCTCCTTTTGAAGCAAAAGAACATGAAGGAAGAATTTATGGCAGAGGATCTACAGATATGAAGGGGGCAGTTGCTGCATTTGTTGCTGTTATGAAGAAACTAAAAGAGAATCAAGTAAAACTTGATCAAAAAATCATCTTTCTTGGGACTGCTGACGAAGAAATAGGAATGGACGGTGCTTTAGTAGCAAAAAATAGTGGAATTATGGAGGGATGTACTTTCCTTATAATTGGTGAGCCAACAGAATTACAGGTTGGAATAGCTGAGAAAGGGACTTTGTGGGTTAAAATTAAAGTAAAGGGAGAGTCTGCACATGGTTCTACTCCTCATCTAGGAATTAATGCAATTGAGGCAGCAGCACGATTAATCCAAAAAATGAAGGAAATTACTCCTGATTATGAACACGAAATTCTCGGAAAATCAACTTTGAATATTGGAAAAATATCAGGTGGAACTCTAATCAATGTGGTTCCGGAATACTGTGAATTCAAGTGTGATTATAGATTAGTAGCTGATAGTTTAAGAGAGAAAGTAAAAAGTGGATTAGAAAATTTGTTGGAAGCTTTCAATAGAAGCAATAAGGCAAAAGCTGAAATGGAAATCATTCATGAAATTCCTGCAATTGAATTAACAGAAAAAGATCAATTTTTTGAAGCTATGAAGAAAAAAGCTATATCAGTAGGCAAGGAAAACATTATTGGAGTAAATTATGGAACAGATGGAGCGATGCTAGTTCCCGAATATAATACACCTTTCGTAATTATGGGACCAGGGAAGTTTGATCAATTGCATGTAACTGATGAATATACTGAGAAACAAGAAGTAATCGATTATGCAAATATAATATATGAGGTTTTGATAGAAAATTTTGCGTAAAAGATCTTTCACACACTTCTTCATTTCTTTGGAAATGCAAAGGTTTTAATGAAACGCTAGCCTTATTTTTTTGAAGAAATTCAGGGGTTGAAATGAACTCTAGTAATAGCGTTAGTGAAAATTTGAGGGAAAAGAAAGAAAGAAAAGAAGAAATAGCAAAAGCATTTAGAGAGGGGAATTATTCCTTAACTAAATCGGATTCCGAAATTATAAAAGGGGTGGAGGAAGCGGTTTTAGAATGCTTGAATTATGGCTGGGAAATAGATTCAATTCTTGAAGATGATAAAATATCCCCTTATGAATTTGATCAAATATCTTCTCACTTAGAAAAACTTGGAGAAGTAACCAAGAAGCTTGAGCAAAACGATAATGAAAATACACGAGTTATTAACAAAATCCTATGTATTTTTGGTTGTATGAAGGAAATAATTCGGGAAGTTAAGTATACTGTGGATGTTAAAAGAACAATTCATGATATTCAGGAATTTATTGCAGTAAACGAAACAGGATATGTAGTTGAAGAAGACACATATTTGAAAAATCTCGAAGAGTTAGTTGATTGTTTAGAAGCAAAAAAACTAGATTCCAGCAGGCAGATATCAAAACTAGAAAGAGAAATTATTAAAGCTATCAAAACAATAGGGTTGATTGAAAGGGAAATAACCTTGAATGTAATGTACATCAAACCGTCTTTTCTTATGAAAGAGATCATAGATTCTATCGAAATTCTAAGAGCTACAATTGAACCCATATATATTCTAATTCACGGACATTATTTCAGAGAAGAGATAAAAAGTGCTAAAATTGGTATAAGTCTAATGTCGGAGGATAAGAGTCTTAATGTAGGGGAAGCAATAAAAATAAGGGGATTATTTAACAGAACTAAAGGAATAGATTCCCTTGAGAAACTAAATCGAACCATAAAATCTTTTGATTCTGAGGACTCTGACTGATTTTTTTAGAAAAAGATTTTTAACAAGAGTATAGATTTGAAATTATGCAAGACTCTGCAGATAATATTGCTGATTTTGTTGCATATGGGATTAAATGCTGCAACGAAAAGAGAGTGGAATATGCTGATGTTAAATATATGCACACTTTGATAGAAAATATTACCTTCAAGAATAAAACACTTGATAGATTGGATCGAATTGATAAGAAAGGCATTGGCATCCGCTGTATTGTAAACAAAAGCTGGGGTTTTGCTAGTTCGAATGAACTAACTAGAGAAAAAATTACTGATTTGGTTTCATTAGCCGTAAAAATTGCTAAGGCTTCATCCTTGGTAAAGAAATTTGATATTGTTCTTGCCGATGAACCTGTTTATGAAGATAAGGTTAAAACTCCAGTAAAGCGAGATCCTTTTGATGTAGAATTGAAAGACAAGATAGAAATACTTGAGGAAAGCTCAAGTAGAGCCAAGGATTATTCGGAAACAATCAAAGTTGCATCAAGTCATTACGTTGGTAGAAAAGACAATATGGTACTCCACACAACAGAAGGATCAAAAATAGATCAAACAATAATTTGGTGCGGAGGAGGAGTAGCTTCTACTGCAGTTGAAGGAAGTGAATCTCAAACAAGAAGTCTTCCAGCCAGTTTTAGAGGAGACTTCCATACAGAAGGTTATGAATATTTTGAAGGATTAAATCTTGTAGATGTTTCAGAACAAACTGCGAAAGAAGCAATACAATTGCTGAATGCAAAGAAAATGCCAAGTGTTGAATCAACAATTATCCTGGGGCATTCACAATTAGCACTTCAAGTGCATGAGAGTTGTGGTCATCCTACTGAACTCGATAGAGCTATAGGGTATGAGGCAGCTTATGCTGGTACAAGTTTTCTTGTACCAGAACTCATCGGAACCAACTTCAAATATGGTAATGAATTAGTGACCATGGTAGCGGATGCAACTATACCTGGGAGTTTAGGTACTTTCTACTATGATCATGAGGGAGTAAAGGCACAACGCACAATTATGGTTGATAAAGGTGTTTTTGTTGACTTTATGTCTTCAAGAGAAACTGCTAAAGCAATTGGTCAAGATAGAAGTTCTGGTGCCGCCAGATCTATGGGATATGATCAAATACCGCTTGTACGTATGACTAATGTCAATCTAGAACCAGGAGATTGGGACTTTGATGAACTTATAGCAGATACAAAAAATGGTTATTTCTTAGATACCAATAGAAGCTGGAGTATTGATGATATAAGAATGAATTTCCAGTTCGGAACAGAAATAGGTTGGAGAATAGAAAACGGAGAAATGACAGAGATGATTAAGAATCCAACTTACGAAGGAATTACACCAGAATTCTGGGGAGGCGTCAGTGGAATATGTAGTAAGAAGCACTGGAAGACATTTGGCACACCAAATTGTGGAAAAGGGGAACCTGGGCAAGCTGCCTACGTTGGTCATGGAATCGCTCCTACAAGATTTGAAAAAGTTAGAATTGGAATTCTAAAATGACAAATAGAATGGTAATAATTTAGGAGAAATTTTCCTTTATGAAATCACCTATTTTTTCTAAAGCTTTTTTACTCTCAGGCATTAGATTACCGAAAATCTGAAAGACATGAGGCATACCAGGCCACAAATCTAATGTAACTTTAACATCGTTTTTTTCAGCCTTTTCTGCAAAGCGAGTTGAATCATCAAGTAGAATTTCAGCAGTACCAGTTGAATGAGTAGAGGAGGTAAACCCTTCAAATCTGCATAGAGAGGAGAAGCTAATGGATGTTTACGGTCTATATCTTTCAAATATAACTCAGCAGATTGTTCTGCTTCATTTTCAGTAAGCATGATTTCAACATCTGCTTTTGTTTTAATTGAATCTCCTGTTAATGCTAAGTCAGTCCAAGGAGATAAGCCAATTGCACAAGCTGGGAGAGTTTTT
Source organism: Candidatus Heimdallarchaeota archaeon (assembly GCA_023132955.1). Lineage (GTDB taxonomy): Archaea > Asgardarchaeota > Heimdallarchaeia > Heimdallarchaeales > Heimdallarchaeaceae > UBA460. Next base: position 14,154 of record JAGLXK010000541.1, on the reverse strand, counting down.
TCTTCTTCACGCAGTTTAAGCAAAGTCGCAAATGCCAATCCCCCTCCTGCAGAGTCTCCTGCAATAGCTATTTTATTTGGTTTAATATTTTTATGCTCAACTAACCAAATATAAGCTGACACCGCATCTTCTAAAGCTGCTGGAAAGGGATTTTCTGGAGCAAGACGATAATCAATTGACAAGACGGGAGAACTTGATACTTTACCAATTCTAGCAGCGAGACTCCTATGGGTATTCAGAGATCCAGCATTATATGATCCACCATGCAAATATAAAATTGCTCTATCTTCGATTTGGTCTTTCTGATGTAACCATTCAGCTGAAATTCCATTTATTTCCAGACTTCGCACCTTCATTTTTCTTGGTTTCTTAAATAAAAACACATTATTCTCAAGATCTTTACGCTGTTTCTCAATATCTAAAACACCCTCTTCTTTCAGAGACATTAATTTCATTATTTTTATGAAAAATTTAGCTCTAAAACTGACCATAGAGTATGGTCTTTTTAGCTTATAAATAAAGAATTGGGATAAACGAAGTTTTTATCTTAATAATTCGAAGAATTTAGTGAATTTAATAATACATTTTAAACCTCTTATCTTGGGCTTATCTGTAAGAATAGTATTTACTGGGTTAACTTTACCGAGACTATTAAAAATCTAACTTCCTTTTCTTTGAAATTTTGAAAAAGAGTACAATGCCCAAAAATTAAAAAGATTGTATCTTTTGTTTAAACTCATGATAGATTTATCTGTTGACAGCAAACATTTGGAAGAATCAGTCAAAAGAGCTAAAGAGAAAAATATTATAATACCCACTTTCGCTCAACAAAAAGATCCAAAACTTATACCTTCGTTTGTGTTAGAAGAACTTAAAGAAATTGGTCTATGGGATGTACATCCTAGGAACTTATTTAGAATCACCTGGAAAAATGAACCCATAGTTAAGGGAGGAGGTTTCGATGGTGTCAATTATATTGAATTACCTCCTGAATTGACAGGAGTAGAAGCGCGAATTATAGCCTTAGTAGGTAAATACTTTCCAACAGGTTCGCACAAAGTTGGTGCAACTTTTGGTTGCTTAGTACCTCGTTTGGTAACTGGTCAATTTAATCCTGTAATCCATAGAGCAGTTTGGCCAAGTACTGGAAATTATTGTAGAGGTGGTGCATATGATTCTACACTCCTTTCTTGTGAATCTATAGCGATCCTCCCTGAAGAAATGTCTGCAGAAAGATTTGAATGGTTAAGATCTGTTGCAGGTGAAGTAATTAAGACGCCAGGGAGTGAGAGTAATGTTAAGGAAATCTTCGATAAGGTTTGGGAATTAAAGAAAACTAGAGATAATATCTTTGTTTTCAATCAGTTTGATGAGTTTGGTAATTATCTGTGGCATTATGATGTTACTGGAAATGCAATAAAAGAAATCTTAGACACAGAATTAAATGGTGATAATCTACATGGTTTGGTTTTAACCACAGGTTCAGCAGGAACCCTTGCATGTGGTGATTTTCTCAAAAAGATCTATCCTCAGATGAAGGTTGTAGCAGGCGAAGCTCTTCAATGCCCAACAATGTTAATGAACGGTTATGGAGCTCACACAATTGAAGGTATAGGTGACAAACATATCCCTTGGATTCATAATGTGAGGAACACAGATTTAGTAATTGCAGTCGATGATAAAGATACACAGCAAATTATGAGATTATTTAACGAACCTGCAGGTCATAAGTATCTGAGAGAACAGTGCGTTTCAGATGAGATAGTTAATCAATTGCATCTATTAGGGATATCAAGTATAGCTAACATGTTAATGGCTATAAAATACGCTAAATATTTTGAACTAACAGACAAAGATGTAGTTGTTACAGTTTTTACTGATTCAATGGAGCTCTATCAATCAAGATTGATTGAAATGAACGAGGGACAAGGAGTTTTTACTAGCAACGATGCATTACGTACCTTTCATTCAAATCTCTCGGGGCAAAGAACAGATAACATGCTTGAACTTAATTACTTACAAAGAAAAAGAATTCATCATTTGAAGTATTATACCTGGATTGAACAACAAGCCAGAGATCTAGATGAGCTCAATTCTCAGTGGTACGAACCCGATTATTGGGAATCAATTCAAAATTCAGTGAATCCAATAGATGAGTTAATTGTATCTTTTAATGAAAAAGTAGAGAAAATTTGAAGTTTTCGAGCACAAATCTGGGGGTTTGTGATTACCCTTCATTACACCTTTTTTTCATTCTTGTCTATAGGCCTGTTTTAGTTTCTCGTTTTCTTTCCCCTTTCTTAATTGCTCTCTCTCTAATCAGTATCTGTAAAACAACTATCTAACCGACTTTTTATATCAATTTACTCTTTTTCTAAAAATCACTATCAATTTTTTCCTCGTATATAAATGAAAGTACAGATTATACTTTGAAGAACATATGACCGAAGTCATTAGAGGAGATACTAAGGAATTGAAAAAAGATTTGATATCTTCACTAATTGACGTAGAAATAGATTCAAAAGAGAAGTTTCTTCGATCACTTGAAAAGCAGGAAGAGAAAGTACAAATATGTATTGATGAGATGATTGAAGTTCTTCAAGAACATGTCCCTAGAGAGTTTCTTATTCAAGCCGTAACTCAATTTGAGAACCTTCAACTATTATTAATTGTTAAGAAATTAAATAATAGCAAACACTTCACAAGAAATCAGATAACAGTTAACTTTCTTGCAATTCTTGATAACCTGTTAGCGTCTGCCTATGATAAATTATCTCAATCTCATTTTAACATCCTTAGGGAAAATATGCTGGGTTTAAGCGGAGGAAAATCATTCAGCTATAATGAAATGAAAAAAATTCAGATTGAATTAATACAGAAGGGTTACATATCCAAAATAAGGAAGTTAGGGTATACACTACGACTAAAGGACCAATATTGTCAGATAATTAATCATATGATGTCAATATATCCTCAACATCTGGAAAAACTGAGTGCCATGGAAATTAAGGGGTATGATTTAGTTCATTCAAAATCTATTCCTAAAATTGAAGTAACACAGTCAGCAGCTGTAGTTGTAGGTTCATTAATTGCGGACTATTTTAAGAAAAAAGATGAACAAACTCTGTTATGGAAGTATCTTGAAAATATAACAAATGAAGAGGAAGAAAAGATAAAGAGAAAGGTGTATCGTTTCAAATCTAATTTGAAAAATGAAAACGACAACTCAAATATATTTAGCTATAATCTCAAATAATTCATTTACAATTAAGTTAAGGCCCCTCATCCCAAAGAATTTTCTTTTAGCAGTCTGCATTAATTCATTTCATCAGATTTATATAGTTCCCTAGAAGTGCGTTAAATATTATTTTGGAACGTGGACATCTTGAATACTGATGGAACAGACCCACCAAATACATCTAAATCTCCATTAGATGAGGGGAGTTCTGTTGAACCAACATCTGAAACAGTAAGATCTCCGGATGCTGAACCTACTTACCTAGATGTATTCAAAAATAAAGATTTCATGAAATTGTTGTCCGGTCAATTCTTTAGCAATTTTGGTGATGCAATATTTAGAATATCCATCATGTTTTTTGTCTATCGTATGACAGGATCAGCTACAGCTATGACATTAGTCCTAGCAGCTCAAACCATCCCATGGATAATTGTCGGTCCCATCGCAGGTGTTTTTGCAGATAGAGTAAGTCGAAAAGCAATCATGATTGGAGCAGATATAGTAAGAGGGGTATCTATTCTAATGCTTCCACTCCTCCCTTATGTCTTTTCAACCAACACAATCATTTATGGTGTGGTAGTTATTACTTTCATTCTCGGTGCTGCTTCCGCTACCTTTGTTGCTCCCCGTTCTGCAGCAATACCTGAGATAACAGGATTGAGACTTTATGTCAAAGCTATATCCCTCAGCCAATTAGTCTTTCAAACATTAGCTGTGCTTGGACCAATTTTTGCTGCACCAATTTACGTTTTATTAGGAGAACAAACATTCTGGATAACAAGTGGTTGTTTCTTCGTTTCAGCTGTGATTATTTACTTTACAACTATACCTTCAGCCTCAAGAGAAAAGAAAGAGAAAATAAGTTTCAAATTAGTTTTCAATGATTTGAAGGATGGATTCGCATTTCTAATCAAACACCCAACAGTTAGACTGTTAATTTTCTTATTTACTTTCTTGATAATTGGAACAGCATTTGCTGGACCTCTTCTACTTCCATATCTCTTTGAAATAAAACATAATGCTGTAGCAATTCAGTATTTCAATGTTCCATCAACTGTATTCAGAGGAGCTAATCCTGCATATTTAGCTACACATTACTTTGGGGTATCACAAGCAGTTTTCGAAGATTATCAATTTTCATTTATGGAAGTTTTGAGAAATCTCTCTGACAAACAATATGGTTTTCTTGGGGCGAGTAGCGCCTTTGGGTCAATTGTAGGAAATCTTATTTTTGGAAAATTCGAGAAAAAAATAGGGAGGTCAAGAGCAATATTGCTTGGGTCAATAGCAATTGCTGGGTATTATTTTGTGTTCTTCTTCAAACCAGGATTCATTGTTCTACTTTTTGCAGGTTTAACTATGGGCTTTTTCAACGGAATGTTTAGTTTGGCTATCAATGCTTTATTTGCTGAAAATGTTCCAAATGAAATTAGGGGAAGAGCTTATAGTGCAACGAATGCATACATACAAGTATTAAGCGTTGCATGTTTAGCATTATCAGGTTTAACTGCTGATTCAATAGGTTTGGTTATTACAATAACAGGATCTGGAATCTTTCTTCTTATCACAACTTTCATTATAGCAGCTTTGACTAAAGTTTATAGATTCGCAGCTGAACCTCCAAATCCGAATTTCGGTTTAGATAATTAAGTTTTTTTTATGAAAAAACTAGATTTATTATCTGATTTGAGAATGTTGAATTGATGAAAACGAACATAACAAAAGAAAATCAAGATTTACTTCTTGGAAAGAATATTGCTAATGTTGCTACCATAAATCCAGGTGGCTCTCCCCAGGTTACTTCTATGTGGATTGATTACGATTTGAATAAAAATGAAATTCTTGTAAATACTGCAAAGGGATGAAAGAAAACAAGAAATATGACAGTAGGATCAAAGGTTGCTTTGAGTGTTCTTGATAGTTCTAATCCTTTTAGATATCTTGGAGTTCAAGGGGATATAATTGAGGTGACACAGGAAGGAGCTGAAAATCATATTAACAAACTTGCTATGAAGTATATGGGTAAAGATAAGTATCCACTTCCTGAAGGTGAAATTAGGATTTTAATAAGGATAAAACCAAAATATGTTCACTCAATGGGTTAATTTCCTCTTTCAGATAAAGGACTCAAGTAGATTAAAGAAAACTATCTAATCCCTTTGTTCTTTTTTCTTGATCAAGTAACTGTTTCTTCCTTGGATTGTTTGCTTTTCCTGCAAATTTACCCAGTTTACCGCTTGAAAGAATAACACGATGACAAGGAATAATTGGACCAAATCTGTTTTTCATCATAACATTACCAACAAACTGAGCAGCCCCCGGGAAACCTGCTTTAGCAGCCAGTTCACCATATGAAACAGTTTCACCAACAGGAACCTCAAATAGTGTTCTTAGTACCTTTTCTTCCTTTTCAGTAAAATCTGTAAAGTCAAACTCTATCTTAGGTAAATTATAATCGGTTCCATTTTCAATTCCGATTAAAGCTTTGATAAAAGGATGTTCATTTTCCTCAACAGATACACCCTCACCTGCAAGTTCTGATAGATAAGAAACCGCCTCATCCTTGGTTTCAAATGAAGAAGCAGAATAGTTCAGTTTTCCCTTATTCAGCAGGATTCCTACCCAACTATCCTTATTTTTTGATATTATTGCTTTCATTATACCACAATTTTTTTCAATGATTTCACTATATAAATGATTATACAAGGTGTTTCCTTATGCCCTTATCTACATTGCGAATCAGTGAAAATTTAGCTAAATATCTACATAATAATTTTCCTGAAAATATGAACCCAGAGGTATTGGATGTTGTTCCTCTTGCAAAAGGATGGGAGACAGAGCTATTTTCTTTCATTTACAGTTATACGAAGGAAGGCAAGAAAGAGGAAAAAAAATTGATACTACGTATGTATCCAGGTGAAAACATGGAAAGAAAAATATCTTGGGAATACAAGGTTCTCAAAACATTATATAATGCAGAATATCCAGTACCTAAAACATACTTGCTTGATTTGGATATCGATATTTTTGGTAACCCATTCATCATTATGGATAGAATTGAAGGAACAGATATGGGGGAAGACTTTACTAATGCACTTATGAAAAATGATCAAAATAAAATAGTAAATGAAATACTCCCAATATTAAGTAAATTATTTGTTAACTTACACAGTTTAGACTGGAGAATTCTATCCGTTGATATTAATAATAAGGATACCAAAAATCCTTATTTCTTCATTGATAAAAAAATAGCTAATCTTGAAAAGGCCATCAGTTCGTATAATATTCGAGAATTAAGACCAATTCTGGAATGGGTTAAAGAGGGTAGAGACAAAGTAAAAACAGAAAGGATATCTATCTTACATGGTGATTTCCACCCCCATAACGTGATTATCTCAAAAGCTGGTGAACCTTATGTTATTGATTGGCCAGGATGTAGTATTGGTGATTTTCGCCAAGATTTGGGATTGACTTTAATGTTGGTTGTTGCATATACATCAAGAGAAATACGAGATGAAATATTAAGACAATACCAAAATGAGATAGGCTTTGAGATAAAGAATATTGAGTTCTTTGAAGTGATGGCTACTTTGAGTAGATTCTCAGAAATTTTTATTGCGCTAAAGTATAATTTTAAGGAATTTGGATGGAGAGAAGAAGCTATTGAACAAATAAAAGAAACTATCTTCCACCTAGAGAATCTCAACTCATATGTTCAAAGCATAACAAAACTTTCGATTCCTGAATTAAAGGAATCTATTCAGTCACTTTTAATTACATGATAAGACAATATCATTCGAGAATTACAGAGACTAAAAGTCTAAGGAACGAAATTGGTAGTGAATTAATAAATGAATGAGATTCAGATTGTTAACTTTCCATTTAAAGGTAAAATATTACATGGAAGTATTGTAAGGAAGAATAAAAAAACTGTAACTGTTAAAACAGAATCTCATACATTTAGAGTTCCTTATTCATTATTAACTCCTACAATGAAACCTCCAAAACCAAAGACTAAAACTAGAAACTGGTCTGCGTCCCAGGCTAAAGATTACAAAAAATCTTTGGAAATAACTATTAATTCTTTACCTAGAGGGAGTGCTAAGGTTCTGCAAGTTGCAGTAAAGTTTCTTGCTGAAGCCCTGAACAATGGAGATGAAGAAGCAATTAATAACTATGCAAATGAGACACTTGCTGAGTTAAACAGAACCTACAAGTTACCTCATTTACGTGTGTATACTGGAGGTAAAAGACGTTTAACAAGACGAGGAGGGCAATATTATGGCGTTTATAAGACTCGGGGAGGGGAAGATCAAAGACATTCAATCTCAGTTTACAGTAGGACGGCTAAAACCAGAAAGTATGTAGCACCAAAAACATTTCTAAGAACATTGATTCACGAATGGGGACATCATTATGATAGGTATAAGTTGAAACTTGCTCATACTTATCATACAAAGGGATTCTATGAAAGACTGAATGCTATTTACTCAAAGCTCAAAGAATCTTTAGAGTAAATAGAGAAAAAAATTTCTAGAACCAATCTAGTTAAATCCATAAGTTTTTGCAGTTATTTCTTTATGCTTAAAACAATCCACCAAGTGATCGTTTACCATACCTATTGCCTGCATGAAAGCATAGATAATGGTGCTTCCAACAAATTTCATTCCTCTTTTTTTCAGATTCTTTGATATTCTATCTGAAATTTCTGTCGTAGCTTGAACTTCTTTCCATGATTTTACATTGTTATTTATAGGTTTGTTGTCAACAAATCCCCAAATATACTTACTAAAAGATCCATATTCCTCTTGCAATATAAATCAAAAGATTTCAAAATATAAAACTCAAGTATAGTGAATTATTTGTTAGTAGTTCTTTCCTCTGAAGATAAGGTAATCTACCCACTTCCAAGGGTTTTTTTTAGCAGCTCTGCCATAAATACTTCTAGAAGGTTTTTTTGAATCAGCCTGAACTTCTCTCTCTTCGCTTCGCTCATCATAATATCGATCAGCTTTCCTTCTAGATTTTTGTTCAGATTTTTGTTCAGTCAATCTATTCACTTCAAAATAACTACTAAGCATCTTAGGTGATAAGGCTTTGGTTTTATCTTCAAAGACAAAATGTATGAGCGAAAGGTTTATATATCAGTATGAGACTTTTAGTATTGAACAGAAAGTCCAATACCGAAAGTAAAATACTTTCAATTTAAAGTGATTATAATGAAAGACAAAAAAGAGAGAGATAAAAATGAATTCACAGAAGGTATTAATGAGGAATTCAGAACTGTTCGTTTCTACTCCAATGTTAATGGAGTTGAAAAAGAGTATGGATATGACTACAAACGTGACGCTGAAGGAAAAGAAGAATATAGTGAATTAGGGGAGATTCCTGACGAATATGGAAAAGAATTCTTCGATAAAATTCACAGTCTTGAAAGATCTTTTAATTTGGATAATGATTTTTTCACCCGTTCTTTTGAGAGATTTGCCAATATTTTCCCTGGTTTAGATCGTTTGATTGGGAATTTTGGTCGTCCTAGACTTGTCAGTGGTACTGAGGAAACTTTAGCCGCACCTATTCAAAAAGAGGATAATGAATATGAAACAGCTTATGATCTTCAAGTCGATAAAAACAACAAAGAATTATATCTAATTATTGAGCTTCCAGGTTTTGCTAAGGAACATGTTAAGTTAAAATTTGTCAAACAAGGATTAAAACTAGAAGCAGATAATGGTAAGAAGCAAATCGACACTAAAATCCCTATTCAATACAGTATTGATAAGGAAAAGAAAATCTCCGCAACTATGAAAAACGGCATTCTAGAAGTAAAGCTTAAGCTGCTGGAAACCGAAAATGGGAATGGTACAGATATTCCCATTAACTAATTTTACATTTATGATTATTAGGTGATAATATGTCTGCAACAGAAGAAGATAATAAAAAACATTTGAGAGTAAAGGAAGCTCTCCAGAGAGATGTAGGTAGAGGAATAGTTAGAATATCACAAGACGTAGCTGATGATTTGAACATTGGAACAGGTGATATTGTAGGTATAGAAGGAGCTAAGAAAACATATGCTCGTGCTTGGAGAGGCATTCCTGAAGATTTTGGTAAGAACGTTATTAGACTTGATCGTATGATCAGAATGAATGCTAACGTTGGTTTAGATGACAGAGTTGCTATTGATAAAGCATCTGCTTCTAAAGCAAGAAAGATAGTTTTGGCTCCAACAGAAAGAGTTCAGATACAGGGGTTTGAAGCTTGGTTAAAACAAACCCTTGAAGATAGAGTATTGACTCCAGGTGATGTCATCCCAATAGGCTTGGGTATGTCTAAGAAGATATTCTTAGGAGTTGTTTCAGTGACACCAGCTACTGATGCAGTAATTATGTCTTCAGAAACTAATCTTCAAATTACAGACAAGCCATGGGATGATGTAAAAGCTGCTAATGTTAAACGTATCTCTTATGAAGACATAGGAGGTTTATCAGATGAAATTTCGCGTATAAGAGAAATGATTGAGTTACCGCTTCGACACCCTGAGTTATTTAAAAGACTTGGAATTGAACCTCCCAAGGGTGTTCTACTTCATGGTCCCCCAGGAACTGGAAAAACATTATTAGCTAAAGCTGTAGCTAATGAAACAGAAGCTAATTTCTATGTTCTTTCTGGACCAGAGATAATGTCTAAGTTTTATGGTGAATCTGAACAAAGATTAAGAGATTTATTCAAAGAAGCTAATGATAACGCACCAAGCATTCTTTTCATTGATGAACTAGATGCTATTGCTCCTAAAAGAGAAGAAGTAACAGGTGAAGTTGAAAGAAGAGTTGTAGCACAACTATTAGCTCTAATGGATGGTCTTGAAGCCAGAGGGGTTATAGTGATTGGAGCTACTAACCGACCAAATGCAATAGATCCAGCACTGAGAAGACCTGGAAGATTTGATAGAGAAATAGAAATAGGAATTCCAAATAGAGATGGAAGATATGAAGTTCTATTGATACATACTAGAGGTATGCCGATAAACAAAGATGTTGACTTGAGTAGATTAGCCGACATAACACATGGTTTTGTTGGCGCTGATACATCAGCTCTTGTCAAAGAAGCTGCTATGCATTCCCTTCGTAGAGCTCTCCCAGATATTAACATGGAAGAAGAGGAAATCCCATTAGAAGTCTTGCAAAGTATAAATGTAACTAATGAAGATTTTCTAAATGCTTTAAAAACCATTGAACCTTCAGCTCTTCGAGAAGTGTTTGTTGAAGTACCAAATGTAACTTGGGAAGATATTGGTGGTTTAGAGGATGTTAAGAAAGAAATGCGTAGGGCTGTTGAATGGCCTTTGAAATTCAAAGGATTATATAAATCTATGAACGCCCAAGCTCCCAAAGGTATCTTACTCTACGGGTCTCCTGGGACAGGAAAAACACTAATTGCTAAAGCTGTTGCTCATGAATCTGAGGCTAATTTTATCTCAGTTAAGGGACCAGAAGTTTTATCAAAATGGGTAGGAGAAAGCGAGAAAGCTATAAGGGAGATATTTAGAAAAGCAAGACAAGCTGCACCTTGTATAATTTTCCTTGATGAAATAGATTCAATTACTCCCGTAAGAGGAAGAAGCACAGATTCTGGAGTCACAGAGAGAGTTATTAGTCAAATACTTACAGAAATTGATGGATTAGAGGAGTTGAGGGATGTTGTGGTAATTGCTGCTTCAAACAGACCAGATATGATAGATCCAGCTCTTATGAGACCAGGACGATTTGATCGTTTAGTGAGAGTTACTTCACCAAATTTCGAAGGAAGAAAACAAATTTTCGAAATTCATCTTAAAGATGCACCTTTATCTAAAGATGTTGATTTAGATAATTTAGCAAGAGAAACTGAAGGATTTTCAGGAGCAGATATTGCTGCCATTGCAAGCGAAAGCAAGCTGATAGCAATACGAAATTATGTTATGGAACATGGAGAAGATGTAGCTGCGGGAAAAAACTTCGATGAAGAAAAATGTGATTGTAACATAACTCAAGAAGTTTTACTTGAAGCTCTGGAACAAGCCAAACCCACAGAAGAAAGAACTATTGCTGTTGGGAAAGATATCAGAAAAGAATCCATTAAAAAGGATATGGGATTTGTTTAATCCCTTTTCCTGATTTATTGAGGTGAAAAAATGCTAGGGAATACGGAAGAAAACCAAGGGTTGGATGTTTTTGAGCTCTTAGAGTTTTTATCAAATTCTACTAGAAGAAAAATTCTCGGATTATTGGCGGAAGAAGATCTTTATTCTTTTCAGCTTTCTCGATTGTTAGATGTTTCTCCAAGGATAATTGCAAAATATCTTGCTGAGCTTGAAAATATAGGCATTGTGTCAATGGTGGAAAGGGTTAGTGATAAAGGCCCTACAAGAAAATATGCAAAGTTGAATCAATCCTTCTCTTTAATCATCGATGTTGGTCAAAACACCTTCAATGTAAACTATTTCCCTACAAGTGAAGTTGTTCAAAAATTATCAAAAGAAAAGTCTAAGAAACAACAAGAACTTAAGATACAGATTTCGAAAGAGCTCGCTGACATCAGAGATTGTGTAAAGGAGAAAATTATAGATGTCCAAAAGCTTGATTCACAAAGAAAAATCTTTGTTCAAGAGATAAACGAGTCTTATATTAGATTCAATGAAATTGTTGAGAAAACAGTTTATGATTATTATGATAGAGATATAATTCGAAATATATTCAAGATTTCACTAAACAAGCCAGAAAATAAAGTTTCATTAACAGAGCTTGCTAATAGAACGAGAATTTGGAGAGGAGACTTGGGAAACAGATTAGAACGTTTAGCTAATGAAACAGAATTTGTTAAATGTGAGAAAGATAGAAGAGGAGAAGTTTGGTATTCTATCTAATTTTTTATATTACCCAATTTAATCACTATTTTGGATTAAGTTGACTTTACAAAGGGACACAATTCTTCATATTGGTTTTGATGACACAGATTCTCTTCAGGGAAGCTGTACCACTCATCTAGCAGTAATTATAATTGAAGAAATTGATCGTCAAGTTACTTTTTTAGATTATCCCAGACTTATCAGGAATAATCCAAACATTCCATGGAAAACTAGAGGAAATGGAGCTATAGGGTTCACAATAAAAATAGCAGAGGAAAAGGTTAATCAAGTAATTGTTACCATCAAAAGATCCATTGAGAATTATTATCAACCAGATGAAAATACAAACCCAGGATTAGTAGTAGTAAAAGGAAACATACCTGAAATCATTAAAGAATTCTCAAAGAGGGCATTAATTGAAGTACTCTCGATTGAAGAATCAAAAGAAATTGCCACCAGTCACTGTTTCGATCATTATTTTATTGGAAATGGTAGAGGTTTAATTGGAGGACTTGCTGCTATAGGTAATATCCTGAATCCGAGAAATGAAGATTTTACTTATGAGATAATAACATACAGATCATCTGATTTATTTGGAACAAAGAGAAGATTGGACAAAGAATCTGTTTATGAAATGGATAAGAAGTTAGCACCTGAAGTCTTCAATAATATTGATGAAGAAACAAACAAGGTTTTGATATGTCCAGCAGGACCAGATCCAGTCTTTTATGGTATTAGGGGAGAAGAAGCAGAAAAGATGCTAGAAGCTTTATCTATTGTCAAAACACTGGAACCTTTAGATGCTTATTGTATCTTCAGAACAAACCAAGGAACTGATCAGCATTTCAAATATGCAGACGAAAGGATAGAAAATTATCGAGTATTTAAAGGAGATATTGAAATCACCAGTAAACCTAGGATTCTTCTAGGTGGTCATGTAATTTTACAAGGGATTATTGAGGAAAACAAGAAGTTAGTTGATATTGCAGCCTTTGAACCAAGTAAAAACTTCAAACAAAAAATAAGTAAACTTCTACCAGGAGACAAAATTATCGCATATGGGGGAGTGAAATATAATCAAGAACATGAAACCCATACAATTCAATTAGAAAAATGCGAAATCATTTTTATCTCTGATCATTATTATGAAACCTCACCTTTGTGTCCTAAATGCAACAAGAGAATGACTAGTGCAGGACTAAATAAGGGGCATAAATGTAAGAAATGTGGCTTTAAAGATTCAAATATTCCAAAGGTAAAAATTAAAATTGTAAGAGAAATTCAGAGAGAATTATTAATTCCTCCAGCACAAGCTCAAAGACACCTAGTAAAACCACATAGAAGATATGGTTTGAAGAAAAAAGAGAGTGTAAAATTCGTAGAAAACTGGTGGAAAAAATACCTTAATGAGTGAAACTAACCCCTCCAAAGGTTACTCAAGAACGTACTGAGTACTATTAAAAAATAGATCACCCAGTTAAAAGAGAAATTCTATTAAGTCAAATAAATTTAACACGGAAATTTACCAACCCCAGAATTTGCTCACATTTTTCCTCTTAATCTCTGCAAATTCCTCAAGCACTTTTATATCGTCTGGGGAAATCATTTCACTAAATTTTTTCATAAGTAAAACAGCATGTTTCTCAGGAACATCAACATATAATGAATCTTCTTCTTTGATCTGTCTCCCCACAGTAGGCCCTCTAATAGAAATAGCAACTTGTTTTCCTTTAGTAGCTTCTCTAATTGTTTCCTGATTATCTTGTATTTGATGAATTCTTCCTACCCTCTGTCCATCTTCACGTATAAGCATTTGAGCAGTTTGAATACGACCGCCCATAACCTCTACACCAACAATAGCAGGTTTGTTTGCTCGAAAAGTGTGGTTAGGTAAAATGGTTATTTTACCAGGCATTGTTAAATCTTTAAGAGATTCAGATTTAATAGCATCTTTTGTATCAATCATCCATCTTTCAAAATTATCAATAAGATTGTAAATGACTCTTTCATTAAATACTTGGATACCATT
>JAGLXK010000540.1 GCA_023132955.1 Candidatus Heimdallarchaeota archaeon | reverse complement strand
TTCTTAGAAATATCGTTGCAAATCTCATATATATCTCATATATTGAACCCGGCGCAAAGCAGGCAACAAAGAGTTCTAAGAGCACTTAATAGGTTAAGCGAGTTCAGATTAGGTATTACTGGAGCCCCGACTCCAAGTCCAATGCTTGCTTCAGAAACTGAAGAAGATGAAGAAGAGAAAAAAGCTGGTCAATCCATAGGAGCAACAGGTAGTTCGATCGCAAGAAAATTTGGTGTTACAGGTATGACTTATTTCTTGGAGAAAGCTTCGGATTCTCTGTTTGCAAAACCAGGTGGTCAACAAGACAAACTTACATCTCGACTGCAAAGATATCATGATGGACTTGTTCACAGTGATCCAAGAGTTGACGAAAAATTAGTTGGTGCTGCAGTTATTATTAAACCTTTAATGACTATAGTCTATGTTCTTACATCAGTGCTTTTTAGAGTACTAATTATGTTAGGTGGATTGTATGTCATTTTAAATCCAGATGTATTATTGTTCATTCTCCGATATCCGCCTTCAATATACAATTCTCTAGAAATGCTTCAACCAGAAGGCGTAGTTTTATTACTAATTCCGATAGTTGTATTCATATTACTTTTAACCTCTCTAATTGGATATGTTCAAGAAAGATTCTCATCAAGATTTGAGGATGCAATTGATCCAATGCTTGAAGATCAAGAATTTATGGAAGAAGAGCTACCAGGAGTTATAACAGAAGGTGAACTTGAGCCAATATCTGAAGAAGATACTTTCTATGAACAATTAACTACAGAATTTGGAGAAGGGGAAGAAGAATAAAGATCTTCACTCAATTCTTCCTTTTTACTCTTTTCAATTTCTTTTTTTACTATACTTACAAAAAATACTTACTGAAGTAAATAAAAAGAAAGAAAATTTAGAAAAAGAAATTTTAGGTTCGTTTATACATGAAACGTTCCCAATTTGAAACATCTGGAGTTTGAGGAGCTAATTCTTTACGAGTACGAATTGATTCAATAATTTCTGTTTCAAGATTTACTGGAACACGTTCGAATCCTGTAAATTCATAACCAAAGAAAGCTCGACCTGAACTGCTTCCACGTATTTCATCTGCAAGATCAATAGTTTCTGCTGTTGGTACTTTTCCTCGTATTCTAGTGTTTTCTCCTTCTTGTATCATATCTAGAATAATTCCTCTATGTTGTGTTATTACTTTAGACATGTTTCCTACATAATCTGAAGGAACTTTGATATCAATTATGAGCATTGGTTCAAGTATTTGAGGTTCGCTGGTAAGAAATGTTGTATGATATGCCGCTAAACACATTTGGAATATTTCTGTAAAACCTGTATGAGCTGGATCAACGTGAACAGTTGCATCTGTAATAGTAAATAATGAACCCATTAATGGTTCTTTAGCCAAAGTAGCTCCATCACAGAAATCTTCGAAAACCTGAATAATGTAGGCTTTAATATTATCAAGCCTTTGAACACCAGTGGTTGCATCAATAATCATGTTTGAATCTTTAATGTCCCAAATTCTTCTAGCTCTTTTAGCTTCCCAACCACCTTCCTGTTGAAGAATCATTGCTCTATCTCTTCTATCTTGATCGTTATTTACTTTTCCAGATTTGATTAGATCAATAGTAGCTTGGTTCAAAGGTTGAATATGAATCATTAGCCTATTATGTCCATTTGGTGATTTAGCATGGACAGTAACTCCAGCTTTAGTTGGTACTTCTCTATAGACGATGATAGGATCACTTACTTCAATAGCTACTTG
>JAGLXK010000054.1 GCA_023132955.1 Candidatus Heimdallarchaeota archaeon | reverse complement strand
GATACAACCTTGTTTTGACTTCATTTAGTGTTTTTGACAAAAGGTTATTATCGCTACTCAATATTTTCAAGTCCCTTCTCTTGTGAATAGTTTTTGGTTGTATTTTAAACATAGTGGATTTACAAGATGAGAAATAAAGGTATTCTTTCTTATACTTCTAAATCTAATTAGTAGAAACAAATTTCTTTATTATTGAGATTCCAAGGTTTATATACTTTAATTAAGTGCGTTTGCAATTTTCAAAATCCCTTTTCCTTTTCCACAATTTTAAAATAATCTCTTGACATTATTAACATAGGTTCATATGTTCCCACACTCACCACAATCAGCAGTACCTCCTGATAAACTTGTTCAGCAAATGATAGTTCAAGCTCTACAAGCATTCTATATTCAAGATTATGAAACAGGAATGTATTTTCTTCAACAGATTAAATCTAGTTTACCTCGTTACATGTATCAATTGAATCCACAGATGAGATCTCTAGCTAAGGAAATTGTTAAGCTTCTGCAAGATGGAAGCTTAGTTCCAGATAGATCAGCTGATTCTGTAGCTGAAGCTGCAGCTGATACTCATCCAGGATTATCTGGCAGTTCTCCTGAGTATACTCCCCCAATTGAATCTGTTACTCAAGAATTTAAACAACAACAATCAGAATTAGTTGAAGCTCCTCAATTAACAGAAACTGAGATAGAAGGACCAACTGTTGATACTTCACAAGATATTGTTGTTGAACCACAAACTGAATCTGTTGGTGAACCAGCAGAGGAGTTTCCAACAGCTCAACAAACAGAAACACCAATAACAGAACCTCCATATGAGGAAACTGAAGCTCCAAAAGGCACATTGCCTAGTGATTTCATCTCGGAGTTATCAACTGCAGTAAGTTCTGTAAGAGACAAAAAGAAGAAGAAGAAAAAGGATGAAAAACTTGTTGGTTCAATGGATGAACTAGAAGATTTTGATTTCTAATCTTTCTGGTTAATTACTTTAACAACTGTCCAATCATGTCCAATTAGGCTTGTTACTGCAATTTCTAAATCTTGCATGGTTTCCTTTAGTTTCTCTTTTAAGATCTCTTGAGGAATTGCTGAATAAATATTCTTTATCCCTCCATTTTCTAGAGGTTCTGTTTCTTTGTTAATCAAACCTTGCTTAATCATGCTTTGAACAAGACGAACTGCTGTGGTACGATCTTTCTTTACTCTAGCAGCAATATCCATAATGGATCTTTTTTCTAGTAAAGTATAAAAGTAAATGTTCACATGAACGCATTTTAATCCGAATAAAAATTCAAATATAGGGCAGACTTTGTAAGTACATTCTAAAAATTCACATCTACAATGTCCATGTGCTAAACTTTTGAATATTGTATCTGGTAAATCTACTAAGCAAGGTTGAACTC